>NZ_JBQHWA010000006.1:0-127531 GCF_052064225.1 Blautia massiliensis (ex Liu et al. 2021)
GCGTGGTTCCGGTTCAAAATCAACATTTAAAACCGCAAAATATTTTCCAGCCGGTGTGTGCTCAATGATCACGTGATTAATCTTTTCCACTTCCATCGACTGCCGTATTTTAACAAATCCAAGTTTCGGAAGTTTGATATATCTTCCCACAATACGAATATTATCTTTTTGATTTACCGTTCTGTATGACTGGAACCGGTTATGTTTACTTTTGAAGGTTGGATAGGAAGCCCGTTTCTGAAAGAAATTCACAAATCCCCGGTCGAGATCCCGCAAAGACTGCTGTAATGCAATGGAATCTGCTGCTTTCAGAAAGGCAAACTCCTCTTGCTTTTTCAGTTCAGTCAGCATGGCGGAAGTCTGGGAATAGCCGATCTTTTCCCCATTTTCATAGCCTTCCTTACGCATGGCAAGTCCCCGGTTGTAGATGAACCGGCAGCATCCCAGGGTCTGATGGATGAAGTTTTTCTGTTCTCTGTTCGGGTAGATCCTAAATTTAATTCCTTTTTGCATTATCCCATCTTATCCTTTTGTCTCTGCGATGTTTTCTGGTTTTCAATATACTGTTTTACTGTTTCCAGCGGAGCACCGCCCACCGTCGATACAAAATAGCTGTTTGTCCAGAGAGTCGGCATTTTCGTTTTAAGATAGGGAAATTCCTGTCTTAAAATTCTGGACGTATAGCCTTTAAATGACTTTACAGCTTTGTGGATGCCAAACTGAGGATCTACTTCCAAAAGCATATGAACATGGTCTAGCATGATCTCCATTTCCAGGATGTCTACAGAAAGATTTGCAGCATACTCTGTGAGCAGCTCCTTCAGCCGGACGTCCACACCATTAATTAATACTTTTCGTCTATACTTTGGACACCATACTACATAGTATTTACAGGAATAGACGACATTGTTGTTTGATTTATATGTTGTGTTCATATTTGTATTATACTATAGTTCATTAGTTAATACAATTACTATTTTGTCCATCTTCAATCACTTGCATAAATTCGATGGACGCGTCTTATATCCCCATAGCTGAAGCAAGGGGTTTTACGACGCATTTGATAATCCATCTGCTTACTGGAGGGAGATACAATTTCCACAATCCAGTCCGGTGCTCCCTTGCACCCTCTATCATCCAGTTTATCTGCATCGCAGATAACAGAAATATCCGGTTCAACGTAGGTATTTGATTTTTCATCCAAAAATACAGCAAACGGAGCCGCATAAATTTCACATTTTCCCTTATTTGAACGAATATACTCACTGACAGAAGCAAATATTTCTCCTGAAATCTTCTGATGTTTCCTGCTGGGTAGTGCCATATAATAAATCTGTCCATCAATCAGTTCTGCCCGTTCCCCCTCAGGAAGATTATAAATATCTTCAATGGTGTAAATATCTTCTTTCACTAATGGCATAAAGACACTCCCTTTCATTCACAGTTGCTGCTGATATATGAATCATAACAGTTTTATTACATTCTTACAAGGCAGCTTTTCAGCGGAATATTACCAGTGAACAGTAATCATATGGATCCTGTACAAAAACAGGAGCAGTCACATGGCGTACCATGTCTGCTCCTGTTTTACATTTTTGTTATTTCAGCATCTCTATCTCCGTCTCAAAATACTGTTCCTGAAACCGGACCTGTTCTCTGATCTCCTGTGCTGTCATGGTCATATCTTCCGGAACTGCCACCCATTTGTCTTCCACATCATTAAGGCGGTGGATGATGGCTATCACTTTTCCTGTAAATTCCTTTACCGGGTGATCGATCCCCAGAACATAAACGTCCTGTTCCTCGCCGTCCGGAGCGATGATCCCTTCGATGTAGCCGTAATTTACCGGGTAAAAAAGATCTTTGTGTTCCGGATGGTAACTGTTCATTGGACGATCGATCATGATATGCACAAGCTGGCCCGGAGTCGGTTTCTTATTCTCATAAACCATCTGCTTCATTTATATTCCTCTTTAAGCACATACAAGAAATTAACGGATTTTTCTATTATGCCAGTAAATCGAAGATTTTTATTTCAATCCATTCTTCGTTTTACCAGATCTCAGACTCTACAGCCGCACGCTCAATGCCAAGACCTTTCATATACCGGTCCATAAATGCGTTGAATCCTTTCACACCTTCTGCTTCCGGCGCCAGTGTGCTGCCTTCGTTTCCTTTGAAGACATCTTCATCCAGGAAATCCGCAAGGTCTTCGCCTTCTCTCTTGTTGAGCAGATAGGAAGCCAGAAGTGCGATTCCCCAGGCTCCGCCTTCTCCTGCTGTGGCCATTACAGATACCGGTGCATCTACCGCATCTGCAAGGATCTGCTGGCCGACCCCCTTTGTCTTAAAGAGGCCGCCGTGGCCCAGAAGCTTATCGATCTTTACATGCTCCTGATTCAGAAGGATATCCAGACCTACACGCATGGCGCCGAGGCAGGTGTAAAGATTATTTCGCATAAAGTTTGCCAGTGTAAATTTGCTCTCAGGAGAACGTACAAACAGTGGACGTCCCTCTTCAAAGCCGGTCATATGCTCGCCGGAGAAATAGCAGTAGGAAAGAAGTCCGCCACAGTCCGGGTCGCCTTCCATGGCTTTGTTATAAAGAGTTCCGAACAGTTTGTTCATATCTACTTCCATGCCCATAGCTTCTGCAAATTCCTTAAACACATTTACCCATGCGTTCAGATCCGAAGTACAGTTGTTGGAATGTGCCATGGCAACCGGATCTCCTGCCGGAGTGGTAACCATGTCGATTTCTTTATACGGTTTGGAAAGTGCCTTCTCCAGGACAATCATGGCAAATACAGATGTTCCCGCAGAAACATTTCCGGTACGCCGACGGACACTGTTTGTGGCAACCATACCGGTTCCTGCGTCTCCCTCAGGCGGACACATCGGGATTCCAGCTTTCAGCTTTCCACTTACATCCAGAAGCTTTGCGCCTTCCTCAGTAAGAACTCCTGCATCCTGACCTGCCACCAGAGCTTTCGGCATAATATCGCGAAGCTTCCATGGGAAACCATAAGGCGCAACCAGTTCATCGAACTTCTGAACCATCTCCTCGTTATAGTCCTTCGTTTCACTGTCGATCGGGAACATACCTGCCGCATCACCGATACCAAGAACTCTTTTTCCGGTGAGTTTCCAGTGCACATAGGCTTCCAGAGTGGTGATATAATCGATATCTTTTACATGCTCCTCACCGTTAAGGATCGCCTGATACAGGTGTGCGATGCTCCATCTCTGAGGGATATTGTAATGGAAAAGCTCTGCCAGCTTCTCAGAGGCTTCTCCTGTGATGTTGTTTCTCCAGGTACGGAACGGGACCATCAGCTCTCCCTCTTTATTAAACGGCATATAGCCATGCATCATGGCACTGACACCAAACGCACCTACGCTTGTAAGCTCCACTCCATATTTTTTCTGAACATCTTCTGCCATATCCTGGTAACTGCCCTGGAGACCTTTCCAGATCTCCTCTAGGCTGTATGTCCAGATACCATCCACATACTGGTTCTCCCATTCATAGGCTCCGGATGCGATGGGCTGGTTCTTATCGTCTACCAGAACTGCCTTGATCCTTGTGGAACCAAACTCAATACCAAGAGCCGTGCGATTCTCAAGAATTGCTGTTTTTGTCTCATTTAATCCCATTGTAAAAAACCTCCCGTATTATTTGCTGAAATACATGCTGTTCCATCTCAGCTCATTCTGCAGATTCCGGATCGTTGTATCGCCATCAATATAAACCGCTTCAATACCCATAGCTGCTGCCCAGTCACCCATCTGCTCTGCAGTAAGGTCATAGGTAAATGCAGTGTGATGTGCGCCGCCGGCAAGGATCCATGCTTCTGCTGCTGTGGAAAGATCCGGCTTCGGTGTCCAGAATGCAGTACCTACCGGAAGTGCAGGCATCGGCTTCTCTGTTTTCTTACACTCAACCTCATTGATCAGCAGACGGAAACGGTCACCAAGGTCAACCAGGGATGTTGCGATTCCAGGACCTGTCTTAGAAGTAAATACCAGTCTTGCAGGATCTTCACGATCTCCCATGGAAAGCGGGCATACACGCATGCTGACCTTGCCATCAGCAACGGATGGGCAAACCTCCAGCATATGTGCCTCAAGGATTCCCTCTTTACCCGGTACCAGATTATAAGTGTAATCCTCCATAAAGGAAGTACCCCTGGCGCCCTTTTTTCCTGCTGCCATGATCTTCATCAGGCGAACCATAGCTGCTGTTTTCCAGTCACCCTCGCCACCGAAGCCATAGCCTTTTTCCATCAGTCGCTGGATTGCAAGTCCCGGAAGCTGTTTCAGGGAGCCCAGATCACCAAAGTGTGTTACGATAGCCTGATAATTTTTCTCCTCAAGGAAGCGCTCAAAACCGATCTCGATCCCTGCCTGGACTGCTACATGCTTCTTAAATTCCTCAGGGTCACGTCCATCCAGAATCATATCGTATTTATTATAATATTCTTCTACCAAAACATCAATATCTCCCTGGCTTACATCCTGAACATATTCTGCGATCTCATTAACCGGATAAGCATCGATCTCCCATCCGAATTTCATCTGAGCCTCAACCTTATCGCCCTCTGTTACGGCTACGTTTCTCATGTTATCCGCAACACGGCATACACGGATATGGCTGCTTTCCATGATACCAACTGCAGTACGCATCCAGGATGCCAGACGCTCCTGGACCTTTTTGTCTGCCCAGTGTCCTGCAATGACCTTACGCTCGATTCCCATTCGGGTTACCATATGGCCAAACTCACGGCCGCCATGTGCGGACTGGTTCTCATTCATAAAGTCCATATCAATGGTGTCATAGGGAATCTCCACATTGAACTGTGTATGAAGGTGACACAGCGGTTTACGATACTCTTTGAGACCAAGGATCCAGGATTTTGCCGGGGAAAATGTGTGCATCCATGCGATCACGCCGGCACAATTTTCATCTGCATTGGCATCATTAAAGGTTTTACGGATCAGCTCATTTGTGATCAGCGTTGGTTTCCATACAACCTCAAACGGAAGTACACCGGATTTATTCAGCTCCTCTACGATGATCTTGGAATGCTCGGCTACCTTGCGGAGACACTCATCTCCGTAAAGATCCTGTGAACCTGTGCAAAACCAGAATTTATAATCTCTTCCTGTTTTCATGTGAAAGATCCTCCTTAAAATAAAATTAATATCATATGCATAACATTCCTGAAACTCTGCAGCCCATTTCTGCTGCCAACATGCGTCCGATCTTCTGAAATGTTATAAGGCTCTCTGTATGCTATATTGCTTCATTCTCTAATAAAACGATCTGATAAAACGGTTATGTATCTGCGCTCATGCCCCTGCTTTCACGCTGCTGCCCCGTATGATCAGTTCCGGACGGATCAGACGTTCTACGGTACTTTCTTCATCAGGCACACCGCCTAACTTTTCCAGGAGAAGCTTTGCCGCCATCTCTCCCAGTTTTTCCTGGGGATGGGTGATAGTGGTAATGCCCTGTCCCTGTCTTGCATATAGTGAATTATCATAGCCGGTTACCGCAACATCTTCCGGGATCTTTTTTCCCTGACGTTCCAGTTCTTCCATGACCTGGACAGCGATCTGGTCGTTGTAACATACAATTCCCTCCGGAAGCCTGTTCTGTCGGACCATGTTCCGGACCATAAGTGCCGGTTTTCTGCGCCGATCCTCTGTATGAAACCAGACCACCTTATCCGGATCATAGGCAATTCCTTTCTCCTGCAAAGCCTTCACATAGCCCTTATGCCGTTCGATCCCCTGACGGTCATCTGCCTTGAAAAACCCTGCGATGTCACGTCTGCCGGAATCCAGTAGATGCTTCGTAACAAGATAACCGCCACCTGCATCATCCATGAGGATATGGGGTTTTTCCTGCATCTCTGTATACAGTCCCTGGATAAAAATATATGGGATCTGATACTTGTCCAGTGTTTCATACAAGCTTACATGTCTGCACAACACCTCGCTTTTGCTTGGTTCAATGATCAATCCGTCAATTCCCTTACTGATCAGCTCTTCCAGGAATCTTGCCTCCTTCTGACGGCTGTTTCCTGTATTTTTGAGGATGATACTGTACCCGTTATCGGACAGTACCTCATCGATCCCCTGGATCAGCCTTGGAAAAATATAATCCGAGATATATGTAGTCACCACTGCGATGTTCCCGGTCCCGTGGATCTGACGGAGCACATCCGCACAGAAGGTTCCCTTTCCCTGAAAGGATTCTATGTATCCATCTCCTGCCAGGATCCCCAGAGCCTTTCGCACCGTATGCCTGCTCAGCCCATAGCGTACACTGAGCTGGTTTTCAGAGGGAAGCTTCTCACCCGGACGGATCTTTCCGGAAAGAATGTCTGTTTTCATTTCTTCCATCAGTGCATAATATTTTGCTTTTCCGTTTTCTGCCATAAGCTCCTCCCTTCGTTTGTATTTTGATCTGTATTTATTCTGTTCGTTTCATCTGTAATTATTTTATAACTTGTATATACATGCAAACAAGTTGTTTTTATTATTTATCAAAAGTTCCATATAAAGAAAGGCCGGAACACCCTCTCCATTCTGGTGTTCCGGCCTTTCTATGCCGCCTTGCATATTTATTTCAAAGTTTTTGCTGCCTTCCGATCATTTCCTGCCTTAGCGGTACATCTTCATATAATCCCCATGTGCCTCGATCAGCTCATCACACATTGCCTGGATGTCTTTGATATTCAGCTCTGCACCTGTGTGCGGGTCCATCATGGCTGCCTGATAGATTTTCTGGCGGTCTTTGGTCACTGCTGCCTCAATAGCAAGGAGCTGCGGGCTGACATTGGATGAATTCATAGCTGCCAGCTGTGTAGGAAGCTTGCCCACTTTTACCGGATGTACACCGGTTCCGTCGATATAGCATGGAACCTCTACGCAGGCATCCGACGGAAGGTTATCGATGTAACCGTTGTTAAGAACATTTCCACCGATCTTGTACGGTGTGTTTGTAACAACAGCCTCCATGATATAAGAAGCATACTCTTTACTTCTCTCATGGCCGATCTTGCCATCCTTGAGGATATCCTCGCGCTCTTTTTCCCAGCCCTCGATCTGTTTGATACATCTTCTCGGATATTCGTCAAGCGGAATATTGAACTCCTCGATCATCTCCGGATATTTGGATTTAATGAAGAACGGATTATACTCTGCATTGTGCTCACTGGACTCTGTACAATAGTATCCAAGATGACGGATATACTCATAACGCACCATGTCCTCATGCTTCTCACCGGAGGTATTCTTCTCCTCGGCAATTCTGCGGATCTCCGGATACAGATCATTTCCGTCTTTGTCGTGGATCTCAAGGAGCCATGCCATGTGGTTGATACCTGCGATCAGCTCTGTACGTCCCTCAATCTTGTCTTCCATTCCCATTCCCTCAAGAAGCTTCTGGGAGCAGACCTGAACGCTGTGACAGAGGCCTACAGTACGGATCTTTGTAAAACGCTGCATATAGCCGGTAAGCATTGCCATAGGGTTGGAGTAGTTCAGGAACAGAGTGTTCGGGCAGACTTCTTCCATATCCCGGGCAAACTCTTCCAGGACCGGAATGGTACGAAGTGCACGCATGATTCCGCCGATTCCCAGGGTATCTGCGATAGTCTGTTTAATACCGTATTTCTTCGGGATCTCAAAGTCTGTAACTGTGCATGGCTCATATCCGCCTACCTGAATGGCGTTGACTACGAAATCTGCATCTCGAAGTGCATCTTTACGGTTCTCGGCACCGAGATAAGTTTTGATCACTGCGCGGTCCTCGTTTACGTTGTGGTTGATGGCACTTAAGATAATTCTGGAATCCTCCAGTCTCTTCTCGTCAATATCATAAAGTGCAATCTCGCTCTCGCGAAGTGCCGGTGTACACATACAGTCACCAAGTACATTTCTTGCGAAAACCGTGCTTCCTGCTCCCATAAATGTAATTTTGATCATGTTCGTTCCTCCTGCCTGTCTTTTTGGATATTTCTGTGAAAAATACCTCTGTTTTTTATAAAAGTACTGATTTTCTGCTGTTTCTGCGGTGCAGCTCCGCTTTGTTTTTATTATGTCTTTATGATACTGCCGAAAGTATCTTTAAAATATATACTTTGATGTCAATAATTGTTGTTTTGTTGCATGAAATATAAATGCCCGTTTACTGATACAGTTCAGAAATTTCCTATAAAACATATTTCCTATAAAATTTACTTCCATTCGTTTTTATGCTTTTTTATGTTTTCGGAACATTGCAAAGTAATTTTCCATAATGCAAAAACTCTCCATCCGATACCAGGATCATATATATCCTGATTCGGACAGAGAGCTGTTATTTTTTATTGCAAAGGTCTGCCAGCAACAAAAGGTACTGCCAGTTATCAGGCTTCAGATTCCGTATAATCGCCCTTCTTTCCATTCACTACAAGTCTTCTCTTTTCTTCCTTGTATTCTCTCGGACTTCTTCCTGTTCTTGCCTTGAATACCTTGGAAAAAGCCAGCGGATCTCCATACCCTACTCTTGCAGCTACTTCACTGACCTGAATATCTCCGTTTTTCAGAAGAGTCTTTGCCTTCTCGATGCGAAGATTCATAAGATATTCCTGCGGCGAGCATCCGAGGCTTTTTTTAAACGAGCTGGTAAGATAGCTCCGGTTGACGCCAATGCGGTCTGCCAGCTCATTGATCTTCAGCCGCTTGTCAAAGTTGGCTGCAATGTAATCCACTGCATGCTCCACATAAACGGAATTTGGATATCTGTGGGATGGAAGAAGCTTGCCTTCTCTCAGACATGCATCCCGGTTATCTACAATCAGATCAGACAAAAGGAGCAGCAGAAGTCCGTTCCGTTTCAGCTCATTTTCAAAAACGAGCTTGTTGGTCTGGACCATTGCATCAATATATTTTGCAGCATTTTCCATGCAGTGGATCCTTCGGACCGGATTTTCCCGGCTGAAGCCGCTTACATGGATCACTTCCTCCGCAGTCATTCCCTCAAATCCTACCCAGCGATATGTCCAGGGATGGTCCATGTCTGCCTCATACCAGGCCTCCACACTGGCTGGGATCAGAAATGCTTCTCCACCGGTCAGATGATACTGATGGCCATCCATCTCAAAAACTCCGCTTCCGGATTCCACGATATGAAGTACATGAGAGATCCTTTTATTTGGTCCAAATCGATGTCCCGGATCGCATTTTTCCCACCCACAATAAGTAAGACAGAGATCCACCGCACCTTTCTTTAAATTCTCAAGACATTTATAGCTGTCCGAGTTTGTAAAACCAACTGTGTGAAGCAACTTGTCACCTCCCTGATGTCATATATTATGTTTCCGCCTGTGAGCTGCTCCGCCACCCAATAACAGGCCGCCATATCCGGCGGCCTGTTATTTTTCTGGTCAGGCGGATGTTTTTCTGCAGATAATTTTTATTCCATCATTTACAGAAATCAGTCCTCTGCTTCAATTGTATACAATACAGAATGGAAATCACCGTTTGTCTTATTGCAGTAGTCACGATCAACCGGGATTCCTGCATACATCAGCTCATTTCCGTAAGCTTTCAGGCACTTATCTTCCCATTTTACTTTGTAAAGCTGATCCTCGTCAAGACCCTTGAAGCGCAGACGCATCCAGGAAGCATTGACCTTGTTCAGTCTTTCATAGTATCCGGCAACTGCCTGTTTTTTGTCTCTGGAAACAACCATCCATGCAGTATCATTTCCTTCGAACGGGCTTAAGATACGGTAGAAATCCCCCTCCACCTGGATCAGGTCACGATGTTCCTTCATGAATTCCACCTGTGCCTTTACCTCTTCGATCTCTTTGGCACTTAAAAGGTTCAGATCCAGCTCATAGCCAAAGGTTCCGAAATATGCCACATTTGCTCTTGTGGAAAGCGGTGTGGTACGGTGCAGCTGATGATTCGGTACTGCTGATACATGAGATCCCATGCTGACGATCGGATAAACAAAGGAGGTACCGTACTGGATCTTTTCTCTCTCTGCTGCATCGGTATCATCACTGGTCCATGTCTGCGGTGCAAAATACAGCATTCCCGGATCAAATCTTGCTCCGCCGCTTGCACAGGACTCAAAGAGGATGTCCGGGAATCTCTCTGTCAGTCTTGTATACAGCTCATATACACCAAGGATATATTTATGCATAGTCTTGCCCTGATCTGCTGCAGATGCGCCGCGGCTAAAAGGCTCGGACATGTAGCGGTTCATATCCCATTTAATGTAGGAAATGGAAGATTCCTCGATAACCTTGGAGATGGAATCATAAATAAAATCCACAACCTCAGATCTGGAAAAATCAAGAACGTGCTGATGTCTTGAGTGGGACTCAAAACGGTCCGGTGCTCCGATGAGCCAGTCCGGATGTGCTCTGTAGCAGTCGCTGTTCTTGTTTACCATCTCAAGCTCTACCCAGAGACCGAATTTCAGTCCCATCTCCTCGATCTTGCGGGAAAGTCCGGAAATTCCGTTTGGAAGCTTATTCTTATTTACAAACCAGTCGCCAAGGCCCTGGTAATCATCGTTTCTGGTTCCGAACCATCCGTCATCCAGGACGAAAAGCTCTACCCCAACCTCTTTGGCTTTTTTTGCAATATTGAGGATTTTTTCCTCATCAAAATCAAAATAGGTTGCCTCCCAGTTATTAAGAAGGATCGGGCGTGCATGATTTCTCCATTTTCCGCGCATCAGGCGGTCACGGTACAGTCTGTGGTAAGCCTGGCTCATTCCGTTTAAGCCCTTATCGCTGTATACCATAACGACCTCCGGAGTCTGGAATTCCTCATCTCTGGAAAGCTCCCAGGAAAATCCCTGTGGATTGATTCCCATCATAACTCGTGTCATCTCGTAGGTGGAAACCTCGACCTGTGCAAGGAAGTTGCCGCTGTACACAAAGCTGAAGCCGAAAACCTCGCCTGTATCTTCTGTTGTATGAGGACGCTTCAGCGCGATAAACGGATTCTGCTCAGAGCTGGAGCCGGTTCCTGCAAGACTCTGTACAGCCTGTATACCCATCTCAAGTTTGCGTGTTTTTACATAGCGCTCACGTGCCCATGCACCGGAAAGATGGATCATCTCATAATCCATATCCGGGAACTCCACTGCTGCACTCATCACGTTCTCAAGACGGATCTTCTGATCCCCTTTCTGAACAAGGCGTGCGCTTCTGGTGACCACCGGATAATCTTCATATACAGAATAGGTAAGAACAAGGTCTGTGTCCATCACAGGATCATGAAGTGTAATGTCCAGAGATGTTGCCTCTTCCTCGTTCTCTGTGTAGGTTGCCGGAAGACCGGCAAGCTTCTTCTTGCCGCCGTAAATCTCATGAGAAACATATTTGAAATCTACAATCTCGCTTCCGTTCTCCTGACGAACAGTAAGGGCAGGATTTCTGTAATCACCGGTTCCGTAAACAGGATACTCCTGTTTGATATACTGCATGGAAAGAAGTCCCGGTTCCGGAACACATACAGCCATCAGGGAACGCATGATCTCCTCGTGAAGATAACTGAAATCCTCTTTATCGCGGATAGCTTTTCCATAATACAGATTCTCCATCTGGCCATTTTCCATGATACAGGTGATGTAGCTTAAATGTTTGTTATAAATGTGGAATGTCTTTGATCCCTCGTGAAATTTGATCGGCATAATTTTCTCCTTTTTTCGTTTACTGCGGATATAAATATCCGCCTCTTTCCTTAAGAATCATCAAATAACTGTGCATTTTGGCATTTGCTTCGATAAAAATACCGCTGACAACCTCAATAACCAAATCCTCAGTTATATACATTGTCAGCGGTCTTGTATTACCTTATGTAATATTTCTGATTACAGTTTTCCACCGCTGGTAGCAATACCTTCGATAAACTGTTTCTGGAAGATCATGTAGATCACGATCATCGGAATGCAGGCGATCAGAGATGCAGCCATCAGTTCCGGGAATTTGGATACATACTGGCCCTGCATCTTTGCAAGTGCAGAAGAAAGTACCAGCATATTCTTATCCGTATTAACGATCATCGGCCACATCAGGTCTTTGAATGCGAATACAGCTGTGAAAATTCCAAGTGCGACCATACTGGATCTTGTAAGTGGTGCCATGATGTAAAGGAAGGTCTGACCGATGTTACATCCGTCAAGTCTGGCAGCCTCCTCCAGATCCTTCGGAAGTCCCATGTATCCCTGTCTCAGAAGAAAAGTACCGAACGCAGTGACAATACCTGGGAATACAAGGGCAAAGATCGTATTCAGCATACCCATCTTGCTGACCATCAGGTACTGCGGGATGATGAAGATCTGTACCGGAACCATCATCTGGAACAGTACAAGACTGAAGCAGAGATCACGGCCCTTGAAGTTCAGTCGTCCAAATGCATAGCCTGCCATAGTTGCTGTAAGAACCGCACACACTACTCGGAAGAAGATCAGAAGCAGTGTATTCTTGTACAGAAGCAGGAAGTTCATGTTATTGACAACAGAAATAAATGCGTCTTTTCTCCATATTTTCGGGAAAATGGTGAAAGGATCTACAGATGTTGCTTCCGTTACAGATTTAAAAGCTGTCAGGATCATCCAGATAAATGGCACAAGCATCGTTATGGACACAATGATCAGTATGACATGTATTAAAATAGTGGTTAATTTCTTTTTTGTTTCCATACTATCCATGGTTAATCCCCCTTTTTAGTTGTAGAATACCCATTTCTTCTGACCGATCATCTGGAATACTGTCAGGATCATGGTGATAATAAGAAGTACTACTACGATCGTAGCACCGTATCCCATGTTCTTATTGATAAATGCATATTTATAGAACAGATAAACCAGTGACTGAGTCTTGGTAAGTGCCGGGTTTGACTTGTCAACAACCATATAGATCAGGTCGAATACCTGAAGGGATCCGATCACACGGGTAACAAGTACGAAGAAAATGGTTGGTGAAAGAAGCGGGATCGTGATGTTAAAGAATGCATTCACACCTGTAGCACCGTCAATAGATGCAGCTTCATAATAGTCTCTCGGGATTTCCTGAAGTCCTGACAGGAAAAGAACCATATTGTAACCGATGATAGACCATACACCGATGATCGCAACGGAAAATACTGCAATTTTCGGATCAGAAACCCAGTTTACATGAACATGGAAAACGTTATTGATAAGACCATAATCAGAGTTGAACAGCCATCTCCATACCATGGCTACCGCTGCCGGAGCTGCTACCATCGGGAGGAAGATGATGGTTCTGTAAACAGAACGGCCCTTCATCTTTCTGTTAAGAAGTACTGCAAGAACAAGTGCGATGGCAATGGAAAAAGGAACCTCCACGATCGCATATTTGAATGTGTTGATCAGTGCCTGCCAGATCTCTTTATCTGCAAAAACCTTCTGATAGTTCTGTAAGCCGATAAAGATATTTCCTTTACCAAAATCTCCTGTTTTGAAAAAGCTCTGATAAATAGTCTGGAAGATCGGAATGATGTTCAATACGATCAATCCGATGGTTGTTGGGAGAATAAACAGCCAGCCCCAGAGGAACTCACTGCGCTCTCTCTTTGTCCGTGCCTGTGACTTGGTAGTTTTAGCCATAAGAATCACTCCTTCTATTCCTTCTATGTATGAGGCCGCTGCACCTGAGTGCGGCGGCCCCTCTCATTACTGCACTTAATTATCGGTGTTTCTTAATGCTTACTCCTCAGCCAGCTTCTCGTTCATCTGATCCGCCATCTGCTTGCAAGCCTCTTCCATTGTGATGTCGCCTGTGTATACGCCCTTGAGGATCTCGTTGTCTTCGTTCTCCCATGTCACAGTAGATTTGGAGTATGGACGGATCTCCATGTCATCCATCATGTTCAGATAAGCCTGAAGGTTGAAGTCTGCGGATTTAGCCCATGCATCAGATGTATCTTTGTATGCACTCATTGTAACACCAAGCTCAGCCTGTTTCTCCTGAGCCTCTTTGGATCCGAGGTACTCGATCAGCTGCCAAGCTTCGTCTGTATGCTCACCGGAAGCAGATGCTGCCCATCCAAGTCCGTTATATACGGAAGCTCTTCTGCCTGTCTCAGCGTTCTTAGGAAGCTCTACACAATCACAGTTCGCTGCTGTGTACTCATTCTCTTTAAATGCTGCAAGCATCCAGGAGCCCTGGCATGTCATAGCGATCTTACCAGCCTCGAAAAGTACATCCTCGTTGTTCTCGGACATTGTCTCAAGAGACGGGATCACGCCATCCTTGATCCATCCTTCCAGTGTCTGCATAGCTGCGATCGTCTTCTCATCATCCCAGCCGGATTTTTTCTTATCATCACTGATGATGTATCCGCCGTTATCATAGATCAGGTTGTAGTATCCAGCCTGGTTGTTATCATTTCTCATTCCGAGACCATACTGGGAACCGTCATCCTTAGTAAGCTTCTTAGCTGCCTCTGTAACATCATCCCATGTCCAGTCAGCTGTCGGATAATCAAGTCCTGCCTCATCAAATAATGTCTTGTTATACCAGAGAGCAATAGTATCTACGTCCTTCGGTACTGCATAATATTTGTCATCGTATGTATACAGTCCCCAGATATCCTCCGGATAGTTCTCCGGGTCAATCAGATCGCTGTCTTTGATCTTATCGGTCAGATCAAGAAGCATATCGTTGGACATGTATCTCTCACTCTCATTGGAGTGCATCCAGAATACGTCCGGAAGGGAACCACCCTGTGCACCGGCCTCAAGCATTGTCCAGTACTCATCCCATTTAACAACGGAGATCTCTGTCTTGATTCCTGTCTTCTCTGTGAAGTCTGCGAGAATTTCTTTGATTCCCGGCTCCTGGTTGGTGTCCCAGATGGATACGGAAAGTGTAACATCGTCACCTTTTGCATATACCGGAACTGCTGTCATTACCATGGCACCTGCTAACAATAATGCTGCTACTCTTTTGAAATTCATAACTTCTTCCTCCTTTTAAATCTTTCTTATTTTCCCTCTTTCTTTTGGTCAGTTTTTATATTTTTCCACGTCCCTGACCGTTGATATTATTATAATTGCACATGGAAAAATGATAAATGGATTATTGTCATTTCAATATGGAAAAATGTTACTTTTTATTCATTTTATCCATTTTTTGTTCATACTTTGTTAATTATTCGTCATTTTTATATGTTTTCTTTCATTTCTTACATATATTTTCATATTTTTCACTATTTATGAGCATATTTTGGCACCCATTTATTTCCTTGTAGCAAAACCAACATTTTTACATATCTGTTTTTGTATGTTTTTACTAACTCAGCACATGTATAAATGTCATTTTCCGAAAAACACACTTTTCCTTTCCTAACATAATTCCATGCGTGCCATCATTTTCACATGTGCACGCAAAGTTCCATGTTTTTTTATACAGTCCCATAAACCGTGCTGATACTTATCTGCGTCCCCTCTCTTTACACACAATCAAAAACTATGCTAAGATTAGCTGTATCGGACTTTTCCCATATGGTCTGTTTTCATTTCTACATTTCTATATAAGGAGGTATTTCGTTATGAATCTTTTAAATGAAGATAATGTCGTCCATGTATTTCTCAACAAGCTGGGTGACATCGTGATCGCCAATCTTCTTTTTATTCTCTGCTGCATCCCCGTGATCACCATTGGGCCGTCACTAACTGCCCTTTATCACTGCATGATGCGTACAGTAAAAGGGAATAACAACGGCACAACGAAAACATTTTTCAGAGCTTTTAAGGAAAACTTCAAACAGTCACTGATCATATGGCTGCTGATCCTTGCTGCCGGAACCATGATCATCCTGAATATCCGCTTTCTGCTCCATGCAGAAGGAAGCGCTGCACATATGCTGTTTTATCTTTCTGTGGGGGTTCTGACTTTGCTGATAATTTTTACTTTATACATATTCCCGGTGATCGCAACCTTTGCCAATACACTGGGGGCACTTTGCAGAAATGCATTTCTGCTGGCATTTATGCATTTCCCCACAACGATCGCCATTGCGGTGATCACGATCTTTCCATTGTATATGACATATCTCGATGCAAAGCTGCAGCCACTTTACGCATGCTGCTGGTTTTTCTTTGGATTTGGACTTGTAGCTTTTATAAATTCGATGCTGTTGTATCGATTTTTTAAGAAGCTGCTTCCTCCGGAGGAGGATATTTCGCTTTTGTGATGAAAAGCTTGGGAAAATTGTTATTTATTTAGATATAGTATCTTTAGATATAGTATTTTCGCTTTTCAAAGCGGAGGAAATCTGCGAGGGGGAAAGCACTCAGAGTTGCGAAGCCCGTTTTTCCCCCTCGCGCTCCCCCTTTCCGGGCACGCTATATTGTCGTACGCTGGGAATGTGTTAGTGTATTGGCACGGCGATGTATTCTACGGTATTGATGATGCTGCGCTATGCCGATGTATTGTCAATGTATTGATATCTCAACCCTGCACCGATACATTCCTCTGTATCTATATCTCAACCTTGCACCAATACATTTCCCTGTATCAATATCTCAACCCTGCTCTGATGCATTCCTCTGTATCAATATCCCGCCACAACAACTCACCTCCAAGTCGACAGCGAAGCGCCTCGACCCATTCTTTCCCTGCAGGCCACAGGGAAACTCAGCCTTTCGTCCCAGTCATCCAGCGCAGCGCTGATGACCCATCCAACTCCCGGGAAACCACCTCACTTCCCACTCTGAACCAAATTCCCACTCCGTCTACTCATTTTCCTATCTGCTCTCTCCTTACTTGTAATCCCTCCGATAATCCAGAATTTTTACAGGAGGAATCAGATGCTATCTGCTCCCTCCTCACCTGTAATCCCTCCCGCCATCGCCACTCTATCCCTTCCGCCCTGAAAAGCCAGCCCGTGAGGCGTGTGCTGTCTGTCACCGGACTCTGCAGGAGGGGAGCTGCTTCTTAGGCGGCGGAAATCTGCGTTGCTTCAAAAATTCTCGCTGTCTGAGCGGCTTCAGACGCGAGTTCGAGAATTTTTGAAGCGGTTTTAGCAGAATTCCGGTGCCTTAGAAGTCAGCCCCCGACGAAGCCCCGGTGACAGACAGCACACGCCTCACGGGCGTCCCCTTTCCCCCTTTCCCCCTTTTCCATTGCCCTCCCCACCCCAATATTGTATAATCATCTCATACAACATCCACCCCATTTTGTAACCCAAAATTACATTTAGTTTTTGCTGCATAACAAAAAACAGGAGGCCCAACCAAATGAAAAAAGAACCCAACCCACAGCACACCCTCTCCGTCTACTTCTGCGGCCAGGAAGACTGCGGCCCGAACCACTCCTTCGGCCCGGCCATGCGCCCACACTACCTTCTCCACGTGATCTTCCACGGCAAAGGCATCTACCAGTGCAGCGGCCACACCTATCATCTGAAAGCAGGCGACGCCTTTCTCATCCGCCCCATGGACTCCATCTACTACCGCGCCGACACCTCCGACCCCTGGAGCTACGCCTGGGCAGGCTTTGACGGCTCCGCCTGCAAAGAAATCCTGAAACAAACCGTATTTTCCGACACCCCCATCTTCACCCCGGAAACACCCTCCCGGCAAAACAGCCTCCTCACCCACATGCAAAGCCTACTTGACACCTTTTCCGAAAACAACGGAAACGACCTTGCCTCCACAGGAAACCTCCTCCTGATACTATCCGATATGCAAAAAAAGCCCTCCGAAAGCAGGACCGACATCTCAAACCTGTACTTTCAGAAAGCCTCCGAATACATCAGAAACAACTATGCCTACCCCATCCAGATCTCAGACGTGGCACACTACGTAGGAATCGACCGTTCCTATCTTTACCGAATCTTCATGGAACATGAAAACACCTCCCCAAAACAATATCTCCTGAAACACCGCCTCCAGATGGCAGCCCAGCTTCTCTGCTCCTCCTCCTGCACCATCACAGAAGCAGCTCTCTCCTGCGGCTTCCGGGACGCTCCCTCCTTCTGCAACTACTTCCGCCAGGGAACCGGCTACACCCCAAAGGAATTCCGCAAAGCCTACAGCGGAACCATCTACACCTGACCAGACACCCGCACTCCGTCCTTTACCAGCCGGTCGGAAGATGATAGCTCCTAATCGCAGTTATAACAGCAGACCGAAACAATTCCATAACAGCCAAAAAAGACGGAAACCATCCCGCAGACTCTGCAAATGATCTCCGTCTTTTATTTTTTTCCTGAAAAGAAATGCTTGATAAACACATACAAAACAATAATAAAAGCAAACACATAACCAAAGGCGCCCAACGCCGGAATCCCCCACAGCTTTGGTTTCATATCCGTAGTACAGATAATGCTGGAACTGATCAGAAGTGCCATCACCCACAGCCCCATCACAATATTCCGCACCAGCCGGCGCAAAAGCCACGCCAGATCATCCGAGGCATGAAGATCCAGATTGATCTTCGTCTGCCCTTTCATACAGCCCTGAAGGAAATCCGCCGCCAGAGAAGGAATATCCACTGCACGTTTCAGGGACCAGGCAAGATTTTTTCCTTCTTTTTTGATCTCACGCTTCCAGTTCCCGTTGCTGAACAGCTGCTCCTTGAGCCTTGCCGCAGCAATCTGTGTCATATTGATATCCGGGCAGATCTCAGCCAGAACCCCCTCCACATGAGTCAGCCCCCTTGCAAGCATAGTCAGTCCGTGAGGCATCATGATCTTATTTTCTTTCATGACCTCCATCAGGTCCACCATCACTTCAGCCACATCAATGTTTCCCATATCCGCAGTACCGTATTTCTCCATAAGTCCGCGGATATCCTCATAAAGCTTGCTGGAATCCGGTTTGCCTTTAAACTCCCCAAGAGCCAAAACTGCATCCTGGATTTTACCGATGTTGTTCATGGCAACCCCTTCAATGGCTTCTGCGATCAGCTGACGATCGTGCTCTGTAAGCCGTCCCATCATTCCCATATCGATCCAGACGATCTTTCCATCCTGGATCCGCACGTTTCCCGGATGTGGATCCGCATGGAAAAAGCCATCCTCCATCACCTGTTTGATGAAATTATCCACATATTTCGTTCCGACCTCATTAAGATCATAACCATTGGCCAGAAGCGCAGCCTTGTCATTGACAGCAAAACCGTCAATATATTCCATCACAAGAATATGCGGCGAAATGTACTCACGGTAGAGGATCGGCACTTTCACAAAAGCCACATCTTTGTTCTTTTTTGCAAATTCTGCCATGTTTGCAGCTTCCGTCAGGAAATTCATCTCCTCCTGGGTCACAGTCCACAGTTCACTTAAAACCATGTTCAGATCCACCATGCCCTTAATACTCACCGGCGGCATCAGGCGCACTGCTTTATGCATCAGGCCGATATCCCTGGCCATGGTCTCATAGATTCCTTTTCGCTGAACCTTGATCACAACCTCTTCACCTGTTTTCAGCGTGGCCCGATGCACCTGGGCAATCGATGCTGCTCCCAGAGGTTTCTGCTCAATATGCTGAAATTCTGCCTGCCACGGACAGCCCATGGACTCTTCCAGTACCTCGATCACCTGGGAAAACGGCATGGGCGGCACATCCGAGCAGAGTTTCATCAGCTCATCGCAGTATCGTTTCGGCAGAATATCGGAACGCAAAGACATGATCTGGCCCAACTTAATATAAGTTGGGCCCAGATCTTCCAGTATGAGCCGGAGCTTCTCAGGAGAAACACCACGGGTAATGGCATGCTTTTTCAAAACGGCTGTAATCTCTCTCAGCCGCTCTCCATATCCGCCTTTCTCTTTTTTCTCCTTTTCTTCTCTGCCCATAAACTTCTCCATTTACTGCTTCGTCTGCGTTGTCGTTTAGTCAAGCGGATATTTGCGATCCGCAGTCGGTTACTCTGCTGCCTGTTCTTCGCTCCCGGTATCTTCTGCATTTTCTGTTTCCGCAGAAGCTTCCTGTACAGCTTCCTCCGCCGGTTCTTCTGCTGTCTCGGCTTTCTTCTCAGCAGCCTCGGCCTGCATGCGCTCGATCTGCGCCTTCACAGCAGCCAGCTGCTCCGGTGTCAGCCTGGAAATCGTTGCCTTCAGTTCTTCCTGATCATTCTTTCTGGCTGCAGATTCCTTTACAGAATCAGCAGCTGTCTTAACCGTTGATTTGATGTTATGCTTCAGCTCCTGATTAAGAACCTTACCCTGTTCAACCGTAAGCTCACCCTTTTTTACCAGTTCATCCAGGATTTCTTTGGATTTCTCTGCTGTCACTGCTGCTGTACCAATACCCACCAGTAAAATTTTCTTCAGTCCTTCACCTAATTCCATAATATTTTCTCCTTTCCTGAAACCGGCAGCTGCCGGACCATCACACCACAGTCCGACACCAGACCCTATCCTGAAACAAAAGTTTTCTGTTCCTGTCATATTCCCAGAAAAACAAGTCCCCTGGGAACAAAAATGATCAGTCCGACGATCGCTGCCATGATCGCTGCGATCAGTACTGCTCCGGCCGCTGTGTCCTTGGCGATCTTTGCCAGTGGGTGACGTTCCTCTGTGACTAGATCCACAACAGCTTCCACTGCCGTATTCACCAGCTCCAGCGCCATCACCATTCCGAACAGCCCCAGGCAGATGCACCACTCTGTCACGGAAATCCCAAGGATCAGTCCTGCGATTACCACAAGCGCTGCCACCATACAGTGGATCTTCATATTTCTTTCCTTGCGGATGCAGGTAAAAATCCCCTGAAACGCATATCCGAAGCTTTTATACAGCGGATCCTTCTTTCTGCCTGCCATGTTCCTCACCTGATTTCCTGTTTGAATTATTCCCTCCAACGGGAAGTATGGAATTATTATAACAAGTTTGTAGTAATATTTCCAGTATTCCGGAAAATTTATGAATATTTAAGGAGTATATGTGGTTATTCACAGACAACTGTTCAAGCGGATAAAAGCATCCGCATTCAGTTAAACCACACATACTCCTGATCCTGTTGCATATTCTGTAAAATTTCCGGATATCCTGAATTATTTTTCCGGATATATATACAGATGTCACATATTATTCCACATTTTTCAGTGCTTCATCCATGGGCACATGACGGATCCTCCGGAATTCCAGCACTGCTACCACTGCATAGGCTGCGATTCCGATCGCTGTCATTTTCACATAGATCATGGGATCCACCCACATGGTGATCCATCCCGAAATACTGGAAAGCATCATCTCGCGGAACAGCACTTCCATGATCTGCCGTTCAACCGGAAGGCTTAACAGCAGGCAGAACACCACCACAAGTGATGTGGAAAGTATATACAAACGGCTGATCTCACCATTTGTATAGCCCAGGATCTTGGTCATGGAAATCGACTGGGCATTTTTTTCGATGATGACCTTGGAAAGCAGATAGATCACCACCAGGAAAATGATCACGGAAAATCCATACATCATTCCCATCATATCTCCCATGGAGACATCCAGCTGCCTGGATATTTTTGTAAGAGCTTCCAGATCAATAACAGAGCCGATATATTTTGAAGGGATGTCCCGGATCTCTGTATCAGAGAAATATCCTCCAAAATAATCATCTCCAAGATCAAACGCCTCATTCAGTTTATCTCTTTCCATAAATACACAGAGGCTTGCCGCATAATCATAGATTCCATCTACTTTAAAGGAATACTCATCCTTCTCGTATTTTTCCTTCAAAGTTATGGTATCGCCCTCCTTGATCCGGAATTTATCTGCATAAGCACTGGAAATATAAACACCCTCTCCCGAAAGATCTGCACGGATATACTTGCTATCCGGCACCACACCATAGAGAGTGATCTCCTCACTTTTATATTTACCAGGCATGGTATTCAGGGAATATGCAGAAAATTTTTCCGCATCCTTATTATCCGTTCTGGTATCCATATAATATTCCATAAGAGAACTCATGGCATCCGCTTTATTTCCTGAATAGGCACTTGCCGGAACCGAAAGCATGTACTGATATTTCGCCAGCATATTTTCCTGGATCTCAAGCTGATAATGATCCAGCGCAGACGGAAGAAGCATTCCGAAAACAGCAGCAGATTTGCGAAAACAACTCCCACAAACAGCACCAGATAACTGCTGACATTCTGAAAGATCACCCGGAGGCGAAACCTGGAAAAAATTCCTATCTTCGGGCTTAAATACACTGCACGTTTCTGTTTTTTACCGGAAAAATCCCTTCGCAGGAGCTTCAGAGGCGAAAGCTGCAGGCGGTACCTGAGCACCGCATGATCGATCAGTATCATAATGATGACCGGAACTACGGTTGTCAGAAGAAAGGCATCTGCATTCCATACGGTCACATAAGTCGGCAGACTATAGCTCCCGTAATACATGTCTGCACATACACCCTTAAATACGGTATATCCAAGAATATTTCCAATCAGGGCACCGGCCAGCGTGACCAGAACCGGAAGCGTCATATAATGAAGGATCAGCTCCCGCCTGGTATAACCGGATGCACGTAACGTACAGATAACACCGGCTTCCTTTCGGATCGTATTGCTGATGGTAATTCCAAACACAAAAGCCATGATCACGATCACAATATAAAGAAGCGTGATGACCATTGCCCTGTCTCCGCCCATATCATCACCCGTGAAAATGATCGCCTGGTTAAGATAACGTGGGACAAAGGTTTCCAGAGCTACCACTTTGCCAATGTCTTCCATGAGATTTTCGGAAACCTTCTTCTCCTCTTTTTCGTTCTTTGGCTGATGATCATATATCCATGCATAATTGTACCGGAGCTTTTCCTGATCCAGGTTTTCAAATTCCTCCGGAGTTATGATCGCCACACCAAACTTTACAGAATCAAACATGGAATCATTATTATTCTGAAACAGGGCACTGTAATCCGAAAGTGCCACCAGGCCTGTGATCTTCCAGGATTTTTCACCTCTGATCAGGGTATCTCCTACCTTAAGACTGTTGTTATCCGCATACATACGGTCAATGGCGATCTCGCCCTGCCCTGACGGCATTTCTCCCTTCATCAGACAGACCTTATTCACCTTCTCACGGTTTTTAAAAAAACGCATGGTGCTTCCGTTATCCAGATCTTCTTCTATATAGTAGTTCTCATAAAGCTTAACACCGGCAGCTTCAATATCCTTCCACTGAGAACTGTAAATCTTTTCCGCAGTACGGAAATTTCCGTTTTCGATATTATATTTATCAAAGCTCTCATTATAAGCCTTCAGCATGCTTCCATCGGCTACCAGAAAGCCGGACACAAACCCGATGGTCAGTACCATCAGCAGGAAAACCACCAGATATTTTCCAAATTCCCCCTTCAGTTCCCTGGAGATACGTTTACGTAAAGGATTCTTCATAATGCCCCCTTACCATTCCAGGTCAGCAGCCGGAATCTTCTGCTCATTCTGATAGTTTCTGCGGATCATCCCGTCACGAAGCTTTACCACACGGTCTGCCATATCCTTGATGGCATCGTTATGAGTAACCATGACTATAGTATTTCCATATTTGTGATTGACTGTTTCGATCAGCTTCAGGATTTCCTTGGAGGTGTTGTAGTCCAGAACGCCGGTAGGCTCATCACAAAGCAGGATATCCGGATTTTTTACAATGGCACGTCCAATAGCAGTTCTCTGCTGCTGACCTCCCGAAAGCTGGTTCGGAAGCTTCCGCTGATGTTCATAAAGTCCCAGTGTCTCCAGCAGTTCATCCACATCCAGCGGTCTGTCACTTAAATAAGCACCAACTTCAATATTCTCCCTTTTCAATCTCAAGATCGATCCCCTTCAGAACATCTACATGGCTCTCTCCTGCCCCGAAGGATTTTTTGATTCCTTTTATCTCCAGAAACATAAACCTCTCCTTCCATTCCTATACAGTTCTTCTTTATATATGAATACACATATATGTTAGTCTGGACTTACTCTTTTGTCAAGAAGCAGACTTATTTTCGTATTTTTTCCATATATCTATATGCGCTGTACCGGTCCGGCTCTTGCCAAAATCCAGTAAAACGTATATAATGTGGGAGTATCTGTATATTTTTAACCAAATAATCTTATTTTTAAAGGAGTGAATATTGAAAGTGGACCCCAGCGACACTTACCAGATAATCATATTACTTATTCTGCTGGCATTGTCAGCCTTTTTCTCATCTAACGAAACCGCGCTGATGTCGGTAAACAAGATCCGTCTCCGCTCTCTTGCAGACGAGGGAAACAAGCGTGCATCCATGGCTCTCGATATCCTGGAGAACCAGACACCCAAGCTTCTCAGTGCGATTCTCATCGGAAACAACATTGTGAACATTTCGGCTTCTTCCCTTGCAACCACACTTGCATACAGCTTTGGCGGCTATATGGTCAGCATCGTAACGGTGATTCTGACGGTTCTGATCCTGATCTTCGGTGAGATCACCCCCAAGAACTACGCAACCATTAACTCTGAAAAGATCACCCTCCGCTATATCCCGGTCTTTAAATTTCTTATGACCATCATGACACCGGTGATCTTCATCATCAATCTCTTTTCAAGAGGTGTGATGCGCCTGATGCGTGTGGATCCGGATGCAGCCAGCAAGGCCATGACCGAGGAGGAGCTTCGTACTATCGTGGACGTCAGCCATGAGGACGGTGTCATTGAATCCGACGAAAAAGAAATGATCTACAATGTGTTTGACCTTGGAGATGCCACAGCCAAGGATATCATGGTTCCAAGAGTACATGTTACCTTTGCAGATGTGGAATCCACCTATGATGAGCTGATCGATATTTTCCGCGAGGATAAGTTTACACGTCTGCCAGTTTATAAGGACAGCCAGAACAACATTGTGGGAATCATCAACATGAAGGATCTTCTTCTTTACGATAAAAATGAGGAATTTGTTATCGATCATTTCCTCCGGAAGCCGCATTTCACTTACGAAACAAAAAGCATTTCCGATCTTCTTGTGGAAATGAAGGACTCCACCTTCAACATTGCCATTGTACTGGATGAATACGGTGATATGGCCGGACTGATCACACTGGAGGATATCCTGGAGGAGATCGTGGGTGAGATCCATGACGAATACGATGAGAAGGAGGACGAGCTTGTCCAGAAGATTTCCGACCGTGAATATATCATCGAAGGTTCCATGCATCTGGATGACGTAAATGATCATCTGGATACGGAACTGGATTCCGAGGATTATGATTCCCTGGGTGGATTTATCATCGAACATCTGGATCGTCTGCCTGTTGCCGGTGACGAAGTAATCACAGAGGACGGAATCCGTCTGATCGTAGAAAAGCTGGATAAAAACCGTATCGAGAAAGTGCATGTCTACCTTCCGGAAAAAGATCCTGAAACACGGGATAATACCGAATCCTGAGTAAGCAGGCTCCAGCTCCGTAACAATAAACAGCTGATGTACCGAAAAAATATTTAATACTTAATATCATCCATATCGGAACTGTTATCGTAATCCCCGGCTCACCCGTTGAGCCATCAGAATTTTTGATTGACAGTTCCGATATTTTATATTATAATGATAGAAAATTTTTATCCATATTTACTAAATGCAATGACAGGGAGTAGTACACAGTCTCCGGATGCACAGAGAGAAGATGGCCGGTGAGAATCTTCGTGACTGAACTGTGGAAGTAGCCCTCGAGCAGTGGACTGAACCATGGATCTTCATGCAGTAGGCTTCATCGTCATTCCCACGTTACAGGGAGGCAGTATAATTTTGTACTGGCAGAGAGCAGAGTTTTACCTCTGAAAACAGGTGGTACCGCGGAATCATCCGTCCTGAGCATATTTTATCCGATATGCCGGGACTTTTTTATTGGAAAAATTTCTCGCGGCAGCCCTTATCTGCTTAACTTTTCACATCATCAAAGGAGGGAACCAATTCATGAAACAGATTTCCGGAAACAAATTGCTTGTAAAAGCCTTAAAAGAAGAAGGCGTTGATGTTCTGTTCGGCTATCCTGGTGCCTGCACCATCGATATCAGCGATGAATTATATAAACAGAGCGGCATTGACATCATCCTGCCACGTCACGAGCAGGCCCTTGTACACGAAGCAGATGCCTATGCCAGAACTACCGGAAAGGTTGGCGTATGTCTCGTTACCAGCGGTCCCGGAGCTACCAACCTTGTTACAGGTCTTGCAACTGCCAACTATGACAGCGTTCCGCTTGTATGCTTTACCGGACAGGTTGCCCGTCACCTCATCGGAAACGATGCGTTCCAGGAGGTTGATATTGTCGGGATCACCAGAAGCATCACAAAATACGGTGTTACCGTCCGCAACCGTGAGGATCTTGGACGTATCATCAAGGAAGCCTTCTATATCGCACGCACCGGACGCCCAGGCCCGGTTCTCATCGACCTTCCAAAGGATGTAATGGCCGAGCTGGGAAGTGCTGAGTATCCGAAGACTGTCAATATCCGCGGCTACAAGCCTAACACCAGCGTGCATATCGGACAGCTGAAGCGTGCCCTCAAAATGCTGCAGAAGGCCAAAAAACCTCTGTTTCTTGCTGGCGGCGGTGTGATCATTTCCCGCGCGCAGGAGATTTTTACCCAGGTTGTTGAGAAAACTCAGATTCCGGTTGTCACAACCGTTATGGGACGTGGCGCCATTTCCACAAAGAACCCTCTGTTTATCGGAAATCTTGGTATGCACGGCGCTTATGCCGCAAATATGGCAGTAAATGAATGCGATCTTCTGTTTTCCATCGGAACCCGTTTTAACGACCGTATCACAGGCAAGCTCCATGAATTTGCCCCACATGCACAGATCGTCCACATCGATATTGACACCGCTTCCATTTCCAGAAATATCCATGTAGACATCCCCATCGTTGCCGATGCAAAAGAGGCAATAACAAAAATGAATGAATATGTACAGGACTGTAATACCGGCAAATGGCTGAAGCAGATCCAGGAATGGAAGGAAGAGCATCCTCTTACCATGAAAGACCGTGGTATTATGGGACCGCTGGATATCATCGGCGAGATCAACCGCCAGTTTGACAAGGCCATTCTTGTTACCGATGTAGGTCAGCATCAGATGCTGGTGAGCCAGTATGCGGACATCACCGAGAACCGTCAGCTGATCATGTCCGGCGGACTTGGAACCATGGGTTACGGCCTTCCAGGTGCCATCGGTGCCAAGATCGGTAATCCGGATACACCGGTCATCTCCGTTTCCGGTGACGGCGGCATGCAGATGAACATTCAGGAGCTGTCTACCGCAGTTCTGGAGGAGCTTCCGATCATCTGCTGTATCTTTAATAATGAATATCTCGGAATGGTCCGCCAGTGGCAGAAGCTTTTCTACGGAAAACGTTACGCCATGACAAACCTGAAGGCCGGTGCACTCTCCCGCCGTACAGACGGTCAGGAATATCCGGAATACACACCGGATTTCATCCGTCTCGCAGAGAGCTATGGGGCAAAGGGTATCCGCGTAACTGAGAAGGATCAGATTGCGGCTGCTTTCGAAGAGGCTAAAAAGAATACAAAAACTCCTACGATCATCGAATTTATCATTGATCCGGAGGAAATGGTTTACCCGATGGTCAAGCCGGGCGGCACCCTGGCTGATCTGATCATGGATTGTTAGGAGGAATGAATGATGGATAAAGGAATGAAAAAAAGATGGATCTCTCTCTACGTTGAAAACCAGGTCGGTGTTCTTTCCAAGATTTCCGGTCTTTTCTCCGGAAAGTCCTATAACCTGGACAGTCTTACAGTTGGAACCACGGAGGACCCAACAGTTTCCAGAATGACCATCGCCACAGTCAGCGATGATGAAACCTTTGAGCAGATCAAAAAACAGCTGAACCGTATGATCGAGGTGATCAAGGTTATTGATTTTACAGACGTGTTCGTTCGAATGAAGGAGATCCTTTACATCAAGGTAAAGGGCTGCTCCCCGGAAGATAAAGTAGAACTTTTCCAGATTGCTGAGACTTTCAAGGCACGTGTCATCGACTATGGAAAAGACAGCCTCCTTCTGGAATTCGTCCAGACCGCAACCAAAAATGACGCGGTCATCAAGCTTATCAAAGAAGAGTTCAAGCATATCGAAGTTGTCCGCGGCGGAAGTGTCGGAATTGAGTCTATCAGCATGATGGAGAGATAAAAGCTGAATAATACTCCGACAGAAAAACACGGGGCTGATGCTTTAACGATTAATAAATCGTGATTTTTACAGCCCCGAGTTTGTTCATATACATTCATTATTTCTGCATAAATTCAAGCGCTGCCTCTTTCGTCGGAATCGCAGGGATTCCGCCTCTCTTTTGCACACACAATCCAGCAACTGCATTTCCCAAAACAGCACACTTTTTGATTTCTTCCCATTCCATTTTTTCAACATTCTTATTCATAGAAAGGATACTGCATAATACGCCTCCCCAGAATGAATCACCTGCCCCAGTCGTGTCGACCGCATGTGTCTGAAATGCTTTGATGATTTCTTTTCTGCTTTTTGTTGCCATAAGAACTCCCTGTTCTCCCAATGTAATGGCAACCAGCTTTGGTCCCATGGCAAGGAGTTGATCTGCAGCCTGCTCATAACTTTTCGCCTCTGTCAACAGAATACTCTCTTCATCCGATACCTTCATGACATCTACCAATTCTATGACAGATCTCATTTTTTTCACTGCATACTCTTTGCTCTTCCAAAGAGACGGGCGATAATTTGGATCATAGGAAATAAGTACACCCGCTGCTTTTGCCATTTTTACCGCTTCGATCGTTGTACTTTCTGCCGGTTCATCTGTCAACGATAATGATCCAAAATGAAAAACTCTACAACCTGAAATTAATATCTGATCCAGTTCTTCTTTTTTTAACTGTGTATCTGCACCCGGTTTTCTTGCAAAAGAAAAATTCCGTTCTCCATTTTCACCAATTTCCACAAATGCCAACGTTGTAAAATAACCCGGGTCTTCAACAATAGCATCTGTATTGATTCCTTCCTTTTGCAATGTCTTCTTTAAAAATTTACCATGCATATCGTTTCCAACTTTTCCAATAAAAGATGTGCGATACCCAAAGTGGCTTGCAACGGTTAGAAGATTTGCCGGAGCACCGCCGGGATTCTGTTCGAACAATTTCCTCCCATCCTGACTATGTCCTGCTTCCGTAAAATCAATCAGCAATTCTCCCAATGCCACGATATCAACTTTTTCTTCCATTTTTTAGTTCCTCTACAATCTCGTTATAACGTTTTTTATTTAACCGGTAGAAAAATAATACAACCGCAGTCACAATCCACAGTACACCCGGAATCGTCGTAAATGCATGTTTCATAATTGAAAGTACAATTACATTTTGTGTCTGATTTGCAATATAACCATATTTTTCAAGTAATCCTGCTAAAAGTGCTGTTCCAACTGCCATTCCGATTTTATTTCCAAGTGAAATAAATGCATACTGAAAACCGTCATTTCTAAGTCCGGTTTTCCACTCCCCATATTCCACACAGTCTGGAATAATTGCATAGATTGCGGTATTAAATCCAGAGAAGAAAAACTGTGTGAGACCAGATAATGCATAAAAAATAGCTGGTGATTCTTTGGCATTGAAGAAAAACATAGACAACATGGAAATTCCTGTAAATAAAGCAAAGAGAGATGCTGTTCTTCCTTTGTTATTCAACTTGCGGAATAATGGTTGAAAACAGGCTGCCCCGATGATAGAAGGAATAATGATGCACATCGAATAAGTTGTGTAGTAGGAGGCATTCCCTTCCACATATGTAAAATAATACAGAATATCTGCATTTCTACCATATAATGTAAATCCAAATAATATCTGCCCTGCCAATGCAAGAAGATATGGTCTGTTCTGCATGACTGCTTTCAACTGTATCTTTACAGAAATTTTTTCTTTTTCCGGAGTAATCACTGCCTCTTTCGTCTTCGCAAAGCAGAAGAAATGACAGGCTGTAAAAATACATCCATATATGACCGCAACCGTCAGATATCCTGTCTTTGCACTGTGACTGCCGAATTTGCTGAGCAGTGGAACTGTGATAATATTTAACACACCAATTGCAATCATCGCTGCAACCGAACGGGATGTATTTATTTTTGCACGTTCATCAATATCCTGTGTCATAGCACCACACAAGGTTCCATATGGAATATTCACACAGGTATACCCCAAAACCAGCAGACAATATGTAATTACCATATAAATGATCTTTCCATTCTGCGGCCAGTCGGGTCTTGCCCAGAATGTCATAACAAGAAGAATCGCTGTAATTGGTGCCGCTACTAACAGCCATGGACGGTACCGTCCCCATCTCGATTTTGTTTTATCCGTAAGTCCCCCGACGATTGGATCATTGATCGCATCCCAAAATCTTGAAAAAAGCATGAGTGCTGACACAGCCGCCATACTGATTCCGAACACGTCTGTATAAAATATCATCAGAAAATTACTGACGAACATCCAGCTGAAATTACATCCGACATCACCAAACCCATATGCAATCTTACTGATCAGCGGTACTTTTCCATTTTTGTTTTCGCTTCCCATATGTCCCTCCTATTTTTATCAGAGTTTCTGACAGAACTCTATTCTTTCCTCATTTGGTCCCTTGATCATAAAAAACTTCACACCATTTTCCCAAAATGGCAGTTCTTCGATTCCGTCTGTAATAATTGTGTATTTTTCATTGCAGATTTTCTGATACATACTTTCAATGTCTTCCACATCAAGTGCAACATGTTGGTATGCACCGTCTGACATTGCCGCCTGCCCATTTTCAAAAGTCTCTATACAGTAATTTTTTATCTGTAAAAATGCCACTTTTTCCCCTGCTTTTTCATTATAAGACTGCATAATTACTTCAAATCCAAGACTCTTATAAAACTCAACTGTTTTCTGCAAATCGTTTGTCGGAAGCCCGACATGGGCAACTCCGACAATTCCATATTTATTTTCCATACGAACTCCTCACTTTTCACTGACGTTGATAATTACTTTCATCGTTGTCTCGCGGTTATCATCAATATACTGGTACGCCTTCAGATAATCTTTAAAAGCAAATGTCTTTGAGATGAGCGGTTTCAAATGAACTTTACCCTCATTTACCAGTCTGATTCCATCTATGTAATCATCATGGCGGTACATCATCGTGCTCTTAATGTCAAGTTCGTGGTCATTTGCCACTGCAAGATCTACTTCTGCCATTCCTGCAAAAACAGCCACCAGTACGATCGTGCTTCCTTTTCTTGCATATTTAATTGCCTGTCCCATTGTGATATTGTTTCCGGCACAGTCGTAGATCACATCTGCCTTATCCGGTCCAAATGCTTCGATCATTGCCTCACCGAAGTCTTTATTTTGGGTATTCACACACACATCAATTCCACATTCTTTTGCCTTTGCCAGTCTAAGATCACTGATATCTGTGATCATCACTTTCGCTGCCCCCATTCCTTTTGCTGCCTGTGCCACGAGATTTCCAATCGGTCCTGCTCCAAGGACTGCAATATTCATGCCAGCCACATCGCCCATCTGTTTTACACCATGGACTGCCACAGCAAGAGGTTCGATCATAGCTCCTTCTTCATAGGACATATCTTCTGGAATAGATGTTACTTTAGATGCATCCACTGCAAAATACTCAGATGCTGTTCCTGTCGTCTGAAATCCCATTACTTTTAATTCCTCACAGAGATTATACTTTCCATGACGACATGGATAGCAATGTCCACAATATACCTGAGGCTCTATCGTCACCTTCTGTCCCACATGAAACTCTGTGACATTTTTTCCAAGTTCTGTAATCTCACCGGAAACCTCATGTCCCTGTGTTACCGGATATTTTGTAAACGGATGTTTTCCATGATAAACATGAATATCTGATCCACAAACACCAATATTCATAATCTTTACCAACACCTGATTTTCCTTTACCTCCGGAACCGGAACCTCTCTGAAAATAATTTCTCCTGGATTTGTCATTACCTGCTGTAACATAATTGTTTTCTCCTTTTTTATCATAATTGTTTCTTCCTTATTTATATTGTTTTATTTTATCTTTTATAAATTGTTTTATTAAAGTAATTACATTATTGCCCTGTAAACACGATTTGTCAATATGTTTTTCATAATTTTATATATTTCATAATTTCAAAATACATTTTTTGTGTATTTTTCACAATCAACATGAAAAAACGGAAAGAAAACCGTAGTTACTGTTTTCTTTCCGTTTTTTACTATAATATCTTTTTCTAATTTTACACAACTTCTCGTTTTTCACACATATAAAGCGGACATCTGCATTCACTTTGCAACCTGTCAGTGGGAGCTTTTAACTCCAGCAGAGTGAACATCCCCTTACCCAACGCTTGATGCCCTGCGCACCAGATGCGGTGGACTGCTTATCTGCATTCAAAAAATTTACAATTCTGCCATATGTTTTGTAAAAAAGTATTTCGCGGCTCCAACAGCCGACGCTTCTTTCTTATACGAACAATTTTTTAAGTATGAAACATCATGCTCAAAGCCATTATATGCCATCACTTTTTCTCCCAGTGGTATCATATAATCTGACAATACACCTCCCACATCACCTCCTAGTATGATATCCATATCATATGCCATCCGCAGATTTGATATCAAAACAGCAAGATGATCCAGATACTCATTCCATGTCTGCAAATTTTTTTCATCACCACTTTCAATTTTTTCCATAAATGCATCCAGTGACTGCCTGTTATCCTGTGTCAGTACACTTGCAGCACAATATGCATCTGCACATCCTGCTTTACCACAATAACACTTTCTTCCACCGGGAACGAGTATCATGTGACCAAACTCACCTGCTTTCTGGTTCTGCCCTCGAAACAGCTTTCCATCTATGCAGAATGCGCCTCCTAAGGTGTGGTTCAAAGACAGATATATCGCATTTGGATACTTTTGCTTTTTTTCTGCAAGCATTGCAGCATTAGCATCGTTTTCAAAATATACTGGAATTTCCAAAGCCTGCTCTAAAAAGCGCAGACTATAATTCTCTATACCTAAAGCATGGGATTTTAAAACGATCCGTTCTTTCTGATCAATAATTCCCGGAATCGCCACTCCAATCCCAAGTAGCGTATCCTTCGCTAATTCGCCTTCAAGAAAAGTTTTGACCTTTTGTGCCACTTCTGTACAATAGGATAATTCTGCCGTAAATTTTAAACGGATGCGATCTTTTTTTATAATCTCATCTCCAAGATTTACTAATACCATTTCTATATGATTCGCTGTAATCAAAATTCCCATTGCATGACAGTATGACTTATTAATCCCTATACTTTTTGCCTTTCTTCCACCGGTCGAAGCATATTCCCCAGTTTCTTCCAACACCATTTTTTCTAACAAGTCATTCACATTTGCTAACACAGTCGGCATACTCAAGTTTAACTCTTTTGCGATTCCCGCCTTGGATGTAACATGATTGTTCAGCACATAATTAATTATTCTTTTTCTTGTTATATTTTTTTTATCTTTATTTTCCGTTTTCTTACCCTCTTTTATTAAATATATTATAAAAGAATTATATGCTTTTTTATTCTTCTTGTAAAGCAATGTTTTACAATTTAAAGAATAGAAATTCAACACAGCCACTATGACAAAATCATTATTCTGCATCTTTACCATTTATAATACGGTAGTAATCATCCATATCCACGCTGAGTTTTACCGTGGTATCTGGTTTTCGGTTGCTCAAGAGGCACACGGTCTCAACATGAACGCCCTGGCAGAACTGATCCACTGCACAGGCGTGGGTCATCTCATATCCTGCCTCATAAAATGCCGGGAGGTCTCTTACAAGACTTGTAACCTTGCAGGAAATGTATACGATCTGGTCTACGCCGTAAGCCAGGATCTTTGGAAGGGCTTTGGGGTGAACGCCATCTCTGGGCGGATCAAGGATGATCATATCCGGTTTCTCCGGCACATCATCCAGAACCTTCAGCACATCCCCGGCAATAAAACGGCAGTTATCAATGCCGTTAAGTGCAGCGTTTTCTCTGGCGGCTTTTACCGCGTCTTCCACAATCTCCACACCGATCACCTCGCTGGCAACGGACGCCGCAAGCTGGGCAATGGTGCCGGTTCCGCTGTAAAGGTCAAACACTACCTTATCTCTGGTATCTCCTACATATTCCCGCACCTTGGAATACAGGATCTCCGCAGCCAGGGAATTTGGCTGAAAGAAGGAAAAGGTGCTGATCTTAAATTTCAGTCCAAGAAGTTCTTCATAGAAATAATCCTTTCCATAAAGAATCTTCGTCTCGTCGCTCTGTACCACGTCGGATAAAGAATCATTTAAAATGTGCATGATCCCCACGATCTTCCCTTCCAGCGGAAGTGCAAGAAGCTGTTCTTTCAGAGGCTCCAGATCATATTCTTCCTGGGTGGTGGTTACCACATGGACCAGGATCTCACCACTTGTGACGCCTCTTCGAAGAAGAAGATGTCGAAGATACCCCACATGCTGCAGCTTTTTATAGAAGCTGGCCTTACGCTCCAGGAAAAACTCCCGCACACAGACCAGGATCTTCGTCATATCCGGATGGACCAGTTTACAATCATCCGTATTCAGGATATCGTAAGTGCTTCCCTTCTTGTGAAGTCCAAGGGACAGCGGCCCATCCTTATACTCATCCCCAAAGGAAAACTCCATCTTATTGCGGTACCCGAACTCAATAGGACTGCCGTAGATCCCATCCCAGTGATATAAACGATCTGCAGCCTCAGCTTCTTCTGTCCCATCACCGTTCTTCCCGATCTTAGCCAGGCTCTCTCTTACTGCCCCATCCAGAAGTTCCCTCACCTGATGTTCCTTCATATCCTTCTGTGCCTCATAGCTCATGGTCTGATACATGCAGCCGCCGCATGCCGGAAACTCCTGACAGGCAGGTTCTCTTGTTTCCAGGGGAGATTTCTCCAGGACCTCCAGAAGACGTCCTTCCGCCCGGCCGGAACGTTTCTTATTGATCATAAACCGGACTTTCTGTCCCGGGATTCCGTTTTTTACAATTACTTTCTGGTCATCAACCCAAACAAAACCTTTGTTTGGAAATTCCACTTTTTCTATAATACCTTCGTAAATTTCACCTTTTTTCATAAATCCTCTTTCTGTTTTATAACCAGCAGACAATAGTTCGAACATTCAGGATCCTCTTTACTGTCTGCTCATGAACGCCAGTGTTTCACGGTCCGTTTTCAAAAATCAAGCCCCGGTATCGCGCCGGGGCTTCAATTATCCGCTTCTCATATTCATACATAACAGACAGCCATTCTGATCTGTTCAAAACAGCCTCTGCAGTGAAAGTTCTTACTCTTCCTCATCCTCGAAATAATCATCGAAGTCATCATCAAAATCTTCTTCAAAATCTTCCAGGTAATCCGGAGCGAAGAAACGATATACTGCAAATGCGATTCCTGCAACAGCTGCAACTGCGCCGATAATCGCCAGTACCCAAAGGACTGTGTTCTTATCTTTCTCTTCTTCTTTTTTCTTCAGTGTTGCAAGCAGTTCTTCAAGCTTTGTTGTATTTAAATTCATAACACTGCACCATCCTTTCTTTCTGTTCGGCTGTACTGTCTGACAGTAAACCGGCAGCACAGCAAAAATATTCTATCACTGTACCGACCTTTCCTAAGTGTTCTTATTATACCACCATATGTCTGATTTTACCATAACTTACGCAAATTTTAACAGGAACATTCCGGAATAATGTTATTTGCAGCTGCTTCGAAATATTTTCACAAAATATATGCAAAACGGCCATTTCATTTTCAGATCTTCTTCAGTTTGGCAAAACCTGCGAACATTTTTTTCACACCGACTTTGTCAAAATCTACCGTTACCTCGTAATCCCGGCCGCCTTCTACAATATTCTTCACGATACCAACTCCGAATTTCACATGGCGCACGGTATCACCGACTCCGTAATCCAGCTTCGCTGCCTTGGTAACGGTGAAATCCTTCTTCTGAAGGCTTGTTTTTGCCTGGAAATTCATTTTCATCTGGGCATAGGCGCTTTTCGGAGATACGATATCATCTACTCTGGGCTTTTTCTCCTGAATGGTATGTCCAAGATCTACCAGCTCCCGTGGAACCTCCCTTACAAAACGTGACACACGGTTATACTGAGTCTCCCCACGGATCATCCGCTGTTTTGCACAGGTTAAAGTCAGTTCCTTCATGGCACGGGTGATCCCCACATAACAGAGCCTTCGCTCCTCCTCGATATCCGACGGATCACCGGACCAGATGGAAGCATACCCCGGAAAAACACCGTCCTCCATTCCCACGATAAATACATTTGGGAATTCCAGTCCCTTGGCACTGTGAAGGGTCATCAACAGCACATAATCCTGATCCGGATCAACAGAATCGATATCTGCCACCAGTGCGATCTCCTCCAGAAATGCAGAAAGTGTTGCCGGCTGTCCGGCCTCCTCCATGGCTTCCTGGAAGGATTCTGTCTTGGAGATCAGCTCATCGATATTTTCGATCCTCGCCTGGGCCTCCTCCGTTTTCTCTGCCTCCAGTTCCTTCACATAACCGGTAAGCTCAATGACCTCTTCCAGGGTTTCACGGACTGTATAGGCCTCTGCCTTACTTTTCAGTCCCTGGATAAAGGATACAAAATCATTGATCTTTCCTGCTGCCCTGCCAATGGACGGTACTTCCTCCACCACGCGGAGCGCATCGTAAAAGCTCAGGTTCATCATATCCGCATAGTCCTGGACACGGCCGATGCTGGTGAGTCCGATCCCTCTTTTTGGCACATTTAAGATCCTGCGCACAGCCAGATCATCACTGGCATTGTCAATGGTCTTCAGATAGCTTAACAGATCCTTGATCTCTTTGCGGGCATAAAAGTTCACGCCGCCGACAATCTTATAAGGAACATTTGCCAGGAGAAATTTCTCCTCAAAGAGACGAGACTGGGCATTGGTCCGATAAAGTACTGCACAGTCCCTGTACTGGAATTTCCCGTTGCGGCGCCCCTGGATGATCTCTCCTGCAACATACTCCGCTTCCTCAAATCCGTTGTTGAACTGACGGAAATGTACTTTATCGCCCTCTTCGTTCTCTGTCCAGAGGCGTTTTTCCTTACGCTCTGTGTTATTGACGATCACCTCATTGGCTGCATTGAGGATGTTCTGGGTAGAACGGTAATTCTGTTCCAGGCGCACCACCTTAGCCTCAGGAAAAACCTTCTCAAAGCCTAAGATATTCCCGATATTTGCTCCACGAAAACGATAGATGGACTGATCATCATCACCAACCACACAGAGATTCTTGTATTTCTCAGCAAGAAGACTTACAAATTTAAACTGGGCAGTATTGGTATCCTGATACTCATCCACCATAATATATTTGAAACGTTCCTGATAATAGTCCAGGATATCCGGATTATGCTGAAAAAGCTCCACAGTCTTCACGATCAGGTCATCAAAATCCAGTGCATTGTTTCCCCGGAGGATAGACTGATATTCCTTATACATACCTGCAATCTTCCGTGCATCCGGATCGCCGCCCGCATTCAGCTCCATCTCTTCCGGTGTGATCAGTTCATCCTTGGCATGGGAAATCTCAGCAAGAACTCCACGTTCCTTGTAGATCTTGGTATTGATATCAAACTTCCGGAAGATTTCCTTCATGACTGTTTTCTGGTCGTCGGCATCATAAATGGTAAAATTACTGCCAAAGCCCAGCACCTCAATATGTCTGCGCAGGATCCTCACGCAGGCGGAATGGAAGGTGGAGACCCATACGCTCTCCGCACCCATTCCCGCAATTTTATTCACACGTTCCCGCATCTCACTGGCGGCCTTGTTGGTAAAGGTGATCGCCAGGATATTCCATGGGTTTACACCCTTTTCTTCCATTAAATAGGCGATCCTGTGGGTCAGCACTCTTGTTTTTCCGGAACCGGCTCCTGCGAGGATCAGAAGTGGTCCCTCTGTATGTACGGCAGCTTCCCGCTGCATAGGATTCAATGTGTCCAAAGCATCATGTATACTCATTTTGATCTCCATTTCTTTTTCCATATGAACAGTATCTTTATATACTATCATGACTTTACTTTCCGGTAAACCCACCTCTCTGAAAAAAGTTTCTTTACAAGTAGTATTTAAAACTATATAATAGGGAGCAGAGGTGATAACGCGATGACAGAAAAAGAAAAAGAAATGATGAACAGCATTTTTGCAAAAATTGCTGAGCTTGATTATATAAAACCCGATGAAATTCCCAATATTGCTCTTTACATGGATCAGGTCACAACCTTTATGGAAGATAATCTCGCTTCCACCAAGCGTCATGATGATGACAAAATCCTGACCAAGACCATGATCAACAATTACGCAAAGAACAAGCTCCTTCCCCCGCCGGAAAAGAAGCGCTATTCCCGGGAGCATCTGCTGATGCTGATCTTTATCTACTATTTTAAGAATATCCTCTCCATCAGTGATATCCAGACCCTTCTGGGACCGATCACCGAGAAATACTTCAAGTCCGTTACAGAAAAGGACATGACTTACATCTACCAGGAGGTTTTCAGTATGGAGCAGTCACAGATCCGTTACCTGGAAAAGGATCTTATGCGCCGTTTCAAAAGTGCCGGAGAAATTTTTGAGGACGCCGACCCGGAGGATAAGGAATTCCTTCACCAGTTTTCCTTTATCTGTCTTCTTAGCTTCGACGTATACATGAAAAAAATGATCATCGAAAACATGATCGACCACATGAATTCCTCAAAAGATACGGATTCCTCAAAAAAAGACAAATAATATCCGGAGCTCATATCCGGTCATAAACGTGCGTCGCCGGGCGCACCGAAAAAAAAGAGACAGACGCACGATCGCCTGTCTCTTTTTCGTTACAGCATTATCCGTTATCATCACGGTATGGACGTAATCCTTATTCTGCTTCGCCGCCCTGCTCCCCGTTATCCTTCTTCATACGTGCAAATACCATCTCATAACCATCATTTCCATAGTTCAGGGAACGGTTCACACGGCTGATCGTAGCTGTGGAAGCTCCTGTTTTCTCGGAAATATCAAGGTATGTACGCTTATCAGTAAGCATCTTGGCTACCTCGAAGCGCTGAGATAAAGAAAGCAGCTCATTGATGGTGCACACATCCTCAAAAAATGTATAACACTCTTCCTTGTCCTTCAGGCACAGGATCGCTTCAAAAAGATGATCCACAGCCTCCGTCCTGATTTTTTTGCTCATTGTTACGCTCCTTTAAAATACATAAATTTCGTCTAATACAATACTGATATTTTAACACTCTAAATCGTGATAAGCAAGCCTTTTAGGGAAATTTAATAAACTATTTCGATATTTTGTCTTTCTATGGCGGACACATGATTTTCCCATTTCCACTGCCCCGGAAAACATTTGGGATTTGCTTTTTCTGCTGTGATTGGGTATACTTAAAATAATATCCAAAAGAAAAGGAGACTTATCAAATGAATCGTTTTTTCAACATGGACAACAAATTCTTCGTGTTCATGGGACGCGTAGCAGACCTGCTTCTTCTGAATTTTCTGTGCATCCTCTGCTGTATTCCGATCGTCACCGCAGGCGCCTCCATAACAGCTCTCTACTATGTCACACTGAAGATGGCAAGAGACGAAGAATCTTATATTGTCCGCAGCTTTTTCCGCTCATTCAAACAGAACTTCAAACAGGCGACCATCATCAATATCATCATGCTCCTCACCGCTGCTGTTCTGTTTATCGATCTTCGGATCGCCAGAGCCGGAAGCGGAGCTATGTACAAAGGACTTTTCAGTCTGTTCATTGCATTTGCACTGATCTATGCGATGATCCTTCTGTACATTTATCCGATCCTTTCCAAATTTTTTAATTCCGTCAAGAATACCTTTGTAAATGCATTCCTGATGTCCGTCCGCCATCTTCCGCTGACACTTTTGATGCTTGTGATCTCTGCGTCTCCGCTCCTACTGATGTGGCTTTTTGCTTATGTGAGCTACGCACAGTTTACATCCATCCTGATCATGCTTTTTATTCTGATGGGATTTTCCACGCTGGCCTACTGGAAATCAAAGATCTTTGTAAAGATCTTCGATAACTATATACCGAAAGATGAAAACGAAGAAAACGGCGAAGAGAAAAACGAACCGAAAGAGGCATAATGAAGCGCTGGAACGACAAGCCTTATCATTCTCTGGACTATATGCTCCGGGAGCGATACGGCGAAAAGGTCTACCGGGTTGCATTAAACGGCGGCATGTCCTGTCCCAACCGTGACGGCACCTTGGGCAAAAAAGGCTGCATCTTCTGCAGCCAGGGCGGAAGCGGAGATTTTGCAGCAAACGCCGCTCTTTCCATTACAGAGCAGATCAACACACAGATCAAAAGTCTCTCTTCCAAACGCCCGATCCATAAATATATCGCCTATTTTCAGGCATATACAAACACATACGCTCCTGTGGAACACCTGCGTAAGATCTTCACAGAAGCCATCTCCCATCCGGATATCGTGGCACTGTCCATTGGTACCAGACCGGACTGTCTGGGAGATGATGTACTGGAGCTTCTTGATTCCCTGAACCAGATCAAACCGGTGTGGGTGGAGCTGGGACTCCAGACTATCCATGAAGATACCGCCAGATATATACGGCGCGGCTATCCACTGTCCTGTTTTGATACCGCAGTGAAAAATCTCCGCGCAGGCGGCATCGAAGTGATCGTCCACACCATCCTGGGGCTTCCCGGCGAAAGCCGGAAGGATATCCTGGAAACAATGGCTTATCTGAACGCCATGGATATCCAGGGGATCAAGCTGCAGCTTCTTCATGTACTGCGTGGCACAGATCTTGCCGCTGATCATGAAGCCGGTCTTTTCCGCACTTATGAACGGGACGAGTATCTGAACCTTGTCATTGACTGTCTGGAACATCTCAGACCGGATATCGTGATCCACCGGGTCACCGGCGACGGACCGAAGGATCTGCTGATCGCACCTTTATGGGCCAGCCGCAAACGAGAAGTTTTAAACCTTCTTCATCACCGGATGAAAGAAAGAGCAAGTTTTCAGGGAAAAGCTCTCGAAGCCCTTTCCCGCAGCCAGTAAAAAGGAGGATTCTTATGGCATCACCTTTTACAACCTATAAACTTATTATTTTATATATGCTGCAGAATTCCGATGGGGATCTCACAAATTCCCAGATCACCGATTTTATCCTGGACCGGAAATACACCAATTATTTTCAGCTCCAGCAGGCAGTTTCCGAACTTGTGGAGGCAGATCTGGTGGAAATGTCTTCACAGTCCAACCGCAGTTACTATCGACTGACCTCCGAGGGAAAAAACACTCTGAAATATTTTTCCAAAGAACTTTCCTCTGACATCAAGAAAGAAGTGGAAGAATATCTCAATTCCCTCCACTGCAAGATTGAAGAACATCTCCTGACTCCTGCAGATTACTATCCCACCAAAGAGGGCAGCTACTCGGTACGTCTGCGGATCATCGAAAGCGGCGTCAGCATCGTTGATCTCAGCATCAATGTGCCAAATCTTGCTGCTGCACAGTCTGTATGTGAAAGCTGGCCTTATAAATACCAGAATGTTTATGACAAAATAATGGAGGAGCTTCTCTGAGAGGCTCCTCCGTTTTCCGTTGTACTTATATTCATTTATTTCGCTTCTTCGTGGATCTTCTTCATATGCTCTTTCAGTTTCTTTTCATATCCCATATCACTGAGCTCGTAAAAATGTTCTCCTTCGATTTCTGATGGCAGATACTGCTGTTTTACATAGTGATTCGGATAATCATGGGCATATTTATATCCGATACCATGACCCAGACTTTCGTGGCCACCATAATGGGCATCCTGCAGATGCACCGGAACGGTTGTCTTCTTCGCCTTCACGCAGCGCATGGCTTCCTGTATGGCATTTACTGCAGAATTGCTCTTGGGTGCACAGGCCATGTATGTAACTGCCTGGGAAAGAATGATCTGGGACTCCGGCATTCCCACACGTTCCACTGCCTGTGCTGCTGCCGTTGCCACGCAGAGGGCCTGGGGATCTGCGTTTCCGATATCTTCGGAAGCAAGGATCATGATCCTTCTTGCGATAAATTTCACATCTTCTCCTGCATAGAGCATTTTTGCCAGATAATAGACTGCCGCATCCGGGTCGGAGCCTCGCATGCTCTTGATAAAGGCAGAAATGATATCATAATGATTGTCCCCGTTCTTATCGTAGCGCACCACACGCTTCTGGATACACTCAGAAGCCACCTCAAGGGTCAGATGGATCTTACCGTCTGTATCACGGGGTGTGGTGAGGATTCCCAGTTCTATGGCGTTTAAGGCGCTTCTGGCGTCTCCTCCTGCCATATCTGCCAGAAATTCCAGAGCATCCTCCTCGATCACCGCCCCATAGCTTCCCATTCCACGTTCCGGATCGTTAACCGCACGCAGGATCAGTTCCTTTATCTCCGGTATCTCCAGGGACTTCAATTCAAAGATGATCGATCTTGAAAGAAGCGCTCCGTTTACCTCAAAATATGGATTCTCTGTTGTGGCCCCGATAAGAATGATGGTTCCGTCCTCCACAAAGGGAAGAAGATAATCCTGCTGTCCCTTGTTGAAACGGTGGATCTCATCAATGAACAGAATGGTCTTTTTTCCATACATGCCGAGATCGTCCTGTGCCTGCTTTACAACTGCTTCCATATCTTTCTTCCCTGCTACGGTTGCATTGATCTGGGTAAAGCTGGCGCTTGTGGTATTGGCGATGACTTTTGCCAGAGTAGTCTTTCCGGTTCCCGGAGGGCCGTAAAAAATAACAGATGTCAGCTTATCCGCCTTTATGGCACGATACAGCAATTTATCTTTTCCTACGATGTGCTGCTGTCCCACCACCTCATCCAGCGTTCGCGGACGCAGCCTGGATGCAAGAGGTGACTCCTGATCCAGCGTTTTTGACTTTGCGTATTCAAATAAATCCATGGCTTTCACTCCTGTATTTTCTGTAAAAAGCGGATATTCACGATCCGTATTCTTTTCATAGATCTGTATCCGGCAACGATCATTTCATTTGTTTCCGGCATACGGACAGATTCCTTATTTTTATAATTTTACCTGTTTGCACATAAAAAAGCAATCGTTTCTGCCTTTTCGGCAAATCACAGTTACATCACTAGCAGCTGATCTGCAGTTACCAGGTCATATCCTTCTTCCGTAAGCATATCCGCGATCTCCAGGGCCGCTTCCACGGAGGTAGAAAAGCTGTCATGCATCAGGATAATGGAGCCATCCTTCACTTGTCTTTTTACGATATTTTCCACAGAACGGGCATTTTTTGATTTCCAGTCCAGGGTATCCACATCCCAGAATACCGGCAGCATGGTCACACAGAGCTCCAGATCCTTCGGCCATGCACCGTAGGGCGGGCGAAGATACATGGGATATTCTCCGGTGATCTCGTAGATCTCATTATTCGTCTTTATGATCTGCTGACAGGCCTGATCACCGGGAAGCTTATCAAGCTGCACGTGATCATACGTGTGATTACCGATGAGATGACCGTCTCTCTGCATCTGCGTTACGATCTCCTCATTTCCCCGGATATTTTTTCCCATAAGAAAAAATGTGGCATGGATCCCACGCTTCCGCAGGCCATCCAGAAGCAGAGGTGTATATGTTGCATGCGGTCCATCATCAAAGGTAAGAGCCACACGTGGACGATCCTCTTTTTCGCTTCTGTCAGAGGCTGTCTCAGCCACCGGTTCTGCTGCTTTTTGTCCGTACTGCGCCGCCACCAGCCGGAGCATCCCCTCACCGGCGATCATTCTGGTCACCCGCATCCGAAATGCACTGTCTGAGATTTTTCCATATCCGCTGAGCAGGATCAATACCATTGCCACTACACAGAAATATTTTTTTCGCTTATCCATATTTCCCGCCGGATCAAATATACTTTTCCACAATATATGAAAAAATCCCCGGGAAAAGACTTTTGGCTTTTCTTTCCCGGGGAATATTCTCTGATATATGTCTTATTTTTTCAGGATCTCAAGTGCACTCTCGATCTCCTCCACGCATTTCTCATAACCAAGGGTACCGTTATCCAGGCACAGATTGTATTTCGTCATGTCTGCCCAGTCAACACCCATGAAACGTTTGCAGAAATCTTCTTTGCGTTTGTCATCCTTCTGCATAAATTTCTCAATATCCTTTGTAGTTCCACTGAGCTTCTTACTTGCCTCACGGATACGGAAATCCCAGTCTCCGTAAACAAACACACGAAGAACATTGGAATAATCCTTCAGGATCATATTTGCACAACGTCCGATGATCACACAGGACTCTGTTTCTGCCAGCTGCCGGATCACCTTTGCCTGATAATTAAACAGGTTCTCATCGGATGTAAAATCCTTGCTCTGAGGCGGGATCAGCTCACCCTTGTAGATTCCGGACTTTGCAAAAAATCTCTGCTTTGTGCTGACATTTTCATCTGCCCTTCCAAAAAGCTGCTCATGAATGCCGCTCTCCTCAGATGCCATGCGGATGATATCCTTGTCATAGTAAGAAATCCCTAATTTCTTTGCAAGCTCCTCTCCGATGGTACGTCCACCGCTTCCATACTGTCTTGCAATGGTAATTACGAAATTATCCATGTCTTTCCCCCTACTCTCCAAGATATGCCTTCTGAACGGCCTCGTCATTCAGAAGATCCTCTGCCTTTCCATCCATAGTAATACTTCCTGTTTCCAGAACGTACGCTCTGTCCGCAATGGAAAGAGCCTTCTTCGCATTCTGCTCAACCAGAAGCACTGTAGTTCCGCTCTCACTTACCTCGCGGATAATGTCAAAAATCTCATTTACAAAAATCGGCGACAGACCCATGGACGGCTCATCCATCAGAATGATCCTTGGTCTGCTCATCAGTGCACGTCCCATGGCAAGCATCTGCTGCTCACCACCGGAAAGTGTTCCGGCACGCTGTCCTTTACGTTCTTCCAGACGCGGAAATCTCTTGTATACACTTGCAAGACTCTCTGCGATCTCTGCCTTGTCCTTTCTTGTATAGGCTCCAAGGAGCAGATTCTCATAAACGGACATATCCGCAAATACACGTCTTCCCTCCGGAACATGCGCCATACCCATCTCTACGATCTTATGCGCCGGTGTTCTTGTGAGGTCTTTTCCCTCAAACACAATGCTTCCGGACTTCGGAGAAAGAATTCCGGTAAGTGTCTGAAGTGTGGTTGTCTTTCCGGCGCCATTGGCACCGATCAACGCAATAACCTCTCCCTGATTTACATGAAAAGAAATTCCCTTCAGAGCCTGGATCACACCATAATAGACCTGGAGGTCCTTTACTTCCAACATTGCCATTGTCTCGTTCCTCCTTATTCTCCCAGATATGCAGTGATAACCGTCGGGTCTTTCAGCACTGCAGATGTCTCACCCTGGATCAGTACCTGACCGAAGTTCAGAACAGTCAGTTCCTCACAGATACCGCCCACCAGTTTCATGTCGTGCTCGATCAGAAGAACAGTCATATCAAAATGCTCCCGCACAAAACGGATAGTATCCATCAGCTCCTGTGTCTCATTCGGGTTCATACCAGCCGCCGGCTCATCCAGGAGAAGAAGCTTCGGCTCTGTGGCAAGAGCTCTGGCGATCTCCAGTTTACGCTGTTTACCATAAGGCAGATTTCCTGCCAGAGTGTCTGCTTCCTTATCCAGGTCAAACACCCTCAGTATCTCCATGGCACGTTCATTCATCTCTTTTTCTACCTTGTAATATTTCGGCAGTCTTAAGATCCCGGTCAGTGTGGAATATGGATGATGATTGTGAAGTCCTACTTTTACATTGTCAAGAACCGGCATATCCTTGAAAAGACGGATATTCTGGAAGGTTCTTGCGATTCCGGCCTTGTTGATCTCAATGGTGCTTTTTCCTGTGATGTCCTGGCCGTCCAGTTTAATGATTCCCTCGGTAGGCTTATACACGCCTGTGAGAAGATTGAATACTGTTGTCTTACCGGCACCGTTAGGTCCGATCAGTCCATAGAGCTGTCCCTTCTCAATGGTCATATTAAAGCCGTCAACAGCACGAAGACCGCCGAACTGGATAGACAGATTATTTACTTCCAGCATTGCCATGATCAGGCCACCTCCTTTTTCTCTTTTTTGCCTTTGAATTTCTCTACCATGCGTGCTCTCCAGTCTCTCGCCGCCGGTGCCCAGTTAAAGAGCATCATGATGATCAGTACGATAGCATAGATCAGCATACGGTAGTTTGCGAATCCACGGAGAAGCTCAGGCAGTGCATAGAGGATAATTGTTGCAATGATAGATCCTCTGATATTTCCTATCCCGCCAAGTACCACATATACCAGTACCAGGATGGACATGTTGTAATCAAATACAGATACCTTCAGAAGAGAAAGGTTATGTGCATACAGCACACCTGCCACTCCTGCAAGGGCTGCGGAAATTGTAAATGCAAGCAGTTTGTATCTGGTGATATTGATTCCCACGGATTCTGCTGCGATACGGTTATCTCTGGTTGACATAATTGCGCGACCACTTCTGGAATTTACCAGGTTCTGTACAATAAACAGAGTCAAAAGGAGCAGGAGCACACCGATCAGGAAAAAGTAACTCTTGATATCTTTATAAAGGGTTGCTGTTCCGGAAATACCAAGGGCACCCTTGAGGATCTGCTTTCCGCCGGCTTCCAGATGAAGACCTGCCGCACTGGTTGCAACGTGAAGACCTTTGTCATCTACACCAATGTAAAGCACGTTGATCAGGTTCTTGATGATCTCACCGAATGCCAGGGTAACGATGGCAAGATAGTCACCACGGAGACGAAGTACCGGGATACCGATGATCACACCGAACAGTGCTGCAACTGCTGCGCCTACAAGGATCGCAAGGATAAAGCGCGGAACCTGCGGGATAGAATCTGCAACCACCTGAGAAAACAGAGCGCTGGAAAAGGCTCCCACGCACATAAAGCCTGCATGTCCAAGACTCAGCTCACCGGAAAAACCAACTACCAGATTCAGCGAAACGGATGCAATGGTATAAACGCAAAGAGGAACCAGAAGTCCCATAAGCAGTCTGGAAAGATTTCCAGTTGAGGAAAGCGCCTGCACAATGACAAAAAGTACAATGACGATTCCATAATTGATCATATTGTTTCTTGTTGTTTTGTTCTTCATATTCTTCATATCGGCCACCTTACACTTTCTCCTGGATGTTCTTGCCGAACAGTCCGGTAGGTTTTACAAGAAGCACGACGATCAGGACAGCAAATACGATCGCATCTGCAACCTGGGAAGAAATATAAGCCTTTCCGAAAATCTCGATGATTCCCAGAAGGATACCGCCTACCATAGCTCCCGGAATAGAACCGATCCCACCAAATACGGCAGCTACGAAAGCCTTGATACCAGGCATGGCTCCTGTGTATGGAGTCAATGTCGGATATGTCTGGCAGAGCAGAAGTCCTGCGATGGCCGCAAGTCCGGAACCGATGGCAAATGTGAGGGAGATCGTTGCATTAACGTTAACTCCCATCAGCTGTGCTGCATCTCTGTCCTCGGAAACTGCCTGCATGGCACGGCCAGGTTTTGTCTTTTTTACAAAGAGGGAAAGTCCCACCATGATAATGATACATGCAAGAATGGTCACGATAGTGATTCCCTTAATGGTAAGCTCTCCGTCAAACAGTGTGATGGACGGAACCTTGATAACTGCTACGAAACTCTTGGCGTCTGCACCAAAGATCAGGAGTGCCAGGTTCTGAAGCAGATAACTGACACCGATAGCCGTGATCAGAACGGCCAGGTTTGAGGAAGCTTTTCTAAGTGGACTGTAAGCTACCTTCTCAATGACAACACCAAGCAGTGTACAGATCACAACGGAAAGGATCACAGCAAGGATCGGTGACATGCCGCCTCTTGTGATACAGGTAAGGATGATATAAGCTCCCACCATGATAACATCTCCGTGTGCGAAGTTCAGCATCTTGGCAATACCATAAACCATGGTATATCCAAGTGCGATGATCGCATAGATACTGCCAAGACTGATGCCGTCTTTTAAATAAGATATAAAACTCATAACGCACCTCTTTTAATAGTTTATTGATAAGGAAAAAAGGGGGCGGCTCCCACTAAAGGCAACCGTCCCCCTGACCCCTAACGTTCACTGAAATTACTTATTTCATCTCTACATAAGCGCCGTCTTTGATCTCGAAGGCTTTCGGCTCTTTATCACACTCGCCATCCTCGGTCCATTTTGCTTTTCCGGTAAGTCCATCAAGCTCAATGTTTACCATGGAAGCGCTCATTGCTGCACTGATATCCTCGTTTGACATATCAGGTGTGATCTTTGCATCATCTGCTGCAAGCTGCATAGCATAGATAACATCGTATGTATCTGCTGCAAACTGGTTCGGTGTCTCACCATTGTTGGCATCACCGTATGCTTTTACGAAATTCTGGCTCTTCTCATCTGTAGATGTTGCAGAGAATGGTGTCAGAAGCATAACTCCCTCTGCAAGCGATTTGTCGAAGTTCTCTACGTTGAGGATACCGTCCATACCGTCTACACCGAAGAATTTAATATCAAGTCCTGCCTCAGATGCCTGCTGAAGGATCAGAGCGTTGTCAGAATAGTAGTTCGGAAGGAACAGAAGCTCAGCACCGCTCTTCTTGATCTTTGCAAGCTGTACGGAATAATCTGTGTTGCTGTCTGTTGTATAAGCCTCATCTGCAACTACATCAAGTCCCACATTTCCTGCTTCCTCAACAAAAGCATCATGAACACCTGAGTTGTAGTCAGCTGCGGAATCATAAAGTACAGCTACCTTTGTAGCAAGCTTGTGCTCGGAAATAAACTGAGCAGATTTTGTTCCCTGTGCCGGGTCTGTGAAGCACATACGGAATTCATTGGTTCCTGCTGTGATACAATCAAGTGCTGTAGCTGACGGTGTAAAGAGGAATGTGCTCTCTGCTGCCTCAGCTCCTACTGCGATGCAGGAACCGGAGGTTACTGTACCGCAGAGCATCTGCATTCCCTTGTCAAGAAGGTCATTATATGCGTTCACTGCTTTCTCAGGATCTCCCTGATCATCACCTGCATCAAGGATCTCAACCTTATATCCGTTGAATCCTCCGTTCTCGTTGATCTCATCTGCAGCGATCTTTGCTGCGTTGTATACGTTAGTACCGTACTGTGCGTAATCACCTGTCATCGGTCCGATCACACCGATCTTAAATGTCTCATCCTCTGCCGCAAAAACGGATGCAGGCATCATCATTGTAGCTGCCATTGCTGCTGCGGATACAACACCAAGTACTTTCTTCCAATTTCTCATAATAATCTCTCCTCCTTCGCTTTACCGCGTTACTAATTAATCAATGGTAAAATTATAGCATCACACCTTTTTTATTGCAAGGTTGAATTTATCTATTCGCATTTTTTCGTCTGATTGCACAAGGCGGACACTTGTCCGCGGTACAGCCTGCGCATTTTTTCAGCAAAACGCCGGACTTTCCACAAACAGAAAAAGCCAGGGATAACTCCCTGGACTTCTTCGTCACATCCTTATTCGATTATGCGATTGCTTTCTTAGCGATCTCAGCAAGAGCTGTGAAGCCTGCTGCATCGTTAACAGCCATCTCTGCAAGCATCTTTCTGTTGATGTCGATGTTTGCAACCTTAAGGCCGTGCATCATTTTGCTGTAGGAAAGTCCGTTCATTCTTGCTGCTGCGTTGATACGAGCGATCCAGAGCTGTCTGAACTGACGTTTCTTCTGTTTTCTTCCTGCATAGGAGCTTGTAAGAGCTCTCATTACAGACTGTTTTGCTACTCTATACTGTTTGGAACGGGCTCCTCTGTAGCCTTTTGCCAGTTTTAATGTACGGTTATGTCTTTTCTTTGCGTTTAATCCGCCTTTAATTCTTGCCATTTCTTAATTCTCCTCCTGTTCGTCTTCTCTATCTTATAAATATGGTAATACTTTCTTCATGCTCTTTACATTAGTAGAATCAACAACAGTAGATTTTCTCAGGTTTCTCTTTCTCTTCTGAGATTTCTTTGTAAGGATATGGCTCTTGTAGGCTTTATTTCTTACTAATTTTCCTGTACCTGTTTTTTTAAAGCGCTTTGCTGCTGCTCTGCAAGTTTTAATTTTTGGCATTATGAATTCCTCCTTGATTTGGTACTTCTAAATTTTATATAGCATCCCGTTCTGCCCGGCTGTTGCCGTGAAGACTGAGATATCTACCGTTTCTCAGTCAGAAACATAGTCATGCTTCTGCCTTCTACCTTCGGAGCCTTCTCTACAGTCGCTATATCGGACAGAAGATCTGCGAAGTCATCAAGCACATGCCTACTGCTGGACATATGTGCCATCTCTCTTCCGCGGAAACGAAGTGTAACCTTAACTCTGTCACCCTTGCTAAGGAACTTTCTTGCTGCATTTACCTTCGTCTTCAAATCATTCGTATCAATGTTCGGGGAAAGACGCACTTCTTTGACATCGATGGTTTTCTGCTTTTTTCTGGCCTCTTTTTCTTTTCTTGCAAGCTCGTAACGGTATTTACCGTAATCAATGATCTTGCATACCGGCGGTTTCGCCTGTGGGGCAATCTTTACAAGGTCAAGTCCTGCCTCCTGCGCTTTCGCCATCGCTTCTCTGGCGGACACGATTCCAAGCTGAGCTCCGTCCGGACCAATCAAGCGTACCTCTCTGTCTCTGATCTGTTCGTTAATCATTAAACCGCTAATTGTTGTACACCTCCATGAACATGATAGAATTATTTTTTTCTTTCTCATTAATGTAGCTTAAGCCGCACAAAAAAAGCGCAGACAGATGTCCACACTTCAAATAATTACACCTGCGCACTGACGGTTGATCCGTTCGCAGTACTGTGCAATATTGACCTGAGTCGCTTATCTTCAGCGCTGAGGTGAGAGTGAACTCTGCTTTCTTTTCGCTACGTACTTTAAGAGGATACCATGGTGTCTGCTATTTGTCAACTGTTTTTTATATTATTATGTATTTATTTTTTGAGTATAAATTTTTCTTCTTCCGGACATACTATGCAACATCGGAATCTGTCAAGCCTTACCGCAGTGCTGACGATCAGACAGGATGCGCATTCCGGCAGGCTGACGGTTTCCGGTAAAATCATAATTATCAGGAGGACACTTTTATGACAAGTCTTAAATGCTCCGCACACAACTGCTGCTATAACAAAAATTCTCTCTGCTCCAGGGGATCCATCAGTGTCGAAGGTGCAGATGCTCGTTATGCGGACGACACCGCCTGTGAAAGCTTCCGTGACCAGGAAGAGTGTGCTGTAAAAAATTCCGCAGATCCCTGCTGTGGGTGTGAGACCGTTAACATCGACTGCAAAGCACACAACTGCACCTACAATGAGCACTGCAAATGCACCGCAGCTTCCATCAATGTATCCGGTGACAATGCACATCGCTGCTGTGATACAAAATGTGATACTTTCAGCTGCGAATGCTGATATCCTGAACAGAAATCCTGTTTCCATACAGAGCAGACATTCCTGTTTCTTTTGATCAGAAAGTCAAAAAGATCCGGCAGCGTTCCAGATGGAGTCTCTGCCGGATCTTATCATGTTCATTTATTATCTGTTCTTAAGAAAATCCGGAATCTGGATGTCCTTTTTCTGAACAGTGCTTGTAGGAGCCTTTGTTCCAAACTGTGTGGAATTCATAGTCGGCAGGCTGAAGCTTGGCATGTTAAGGTTCATACCGCCTGGCTGTGACTGGCTTGTTTTTTTGGTGTTTCCGAATACAGAATTGGAAGCTCTGTTTCCAAATGGTGTGTTCTGAAGGTTATTGTCTGTAAGACCTGTAGCAATAACTGTAATTCTCGCATAATCTGCAACAGAATCATCATACATAGCACCAAAGATGATGTTTGCATCCTCACCTGTAAGCTCCTGTACATAGCTTGCAGCATCGTTGGCATCCATAAGAGAAATATCTCCGGAAATGTTGATGATCACATGAGTAGCACCCTTGATGGTTGTCTCAAGAAGCGGAGAAGATACCGCCTGCTGTACAGCCTCCATAGCCTTGTCATCACCTCTTGCCTCACCGATACCGATATGAGCGATTCCCTTGTCTGTCATGACTGTCTGCACATCTGCAAAGTCAAGGTTGATCAGAGCCGGCAGATTGATCAGGTCTGTAATACCCTGTACTGCCTGCTGAAGAACCTCATCAGCCTTACGCAGTGCTTCCGGCATGGTTGTTCTTCTGTCAACGATCTCAAGTAATTTGTCATTGGGGATGACAATCAAAGTGTCAACTGCTTTCTTCAGATTTTCGATTCCCGCAAGTGCATTGTTCATACGGGTCTTTGCTTCAAAACGGAAAGGCTTGGTAACAACACCGACAGTCAGGATACCCATCTCTTTTGCCGCACCGGCGATCACAGGAGCAGCTCCGGTTCCGGTTCCGCCTCCCATACCACAGGTAACGAAAACCATGTCCGCTCCCTCGATGATCTTCTTAACTTCCTCAATGCTCTCCTCAGCTGCCTTCTGTCCAACCTCCGGCTGTGCACCGGCGCCGAGACCTTTCGTAATTTTCTCACCAATCTGAAGTACAGTCGGAGCTTTACACAGTGTCAGAGCCTGTTTATCGGTATTAACACCTACAAACTCAACTCCGCCAATGGCCTCTTCCACCATTCTGTTTACCGCATTATTACCTGCGCCGCCTACTCCAATTACAATAATTTTCGCAGAAGACTCAGCCTCATTCGTCATTATCTCTAACAATGTACTTCCTCCTTTATTTCTACCTGATATCCGATTCAGTGTAATAATCTATTCCAAGCTACATATACACATAGTTATATCATATATTTTTTTCGGTAATTAATCAACCATTAATTTTGTTTTTTTATACTTTTTTCACTAAATTTCGGCACTGTTTCTATTAACCGAAACATTTACAAAACAATCTCTGGCAAAATGTCCAAATACCGGTACTATATATTAAGAAAGCTTTTTTATCTTTACTCATAATCGGACTCATCACTGTAATCGCTGTACGAATTTTCATCATAATCCTCAGCTCCTTCTTCCTGATCACTGCTGTAATCAGCCTCTTCCTCGGTGCTGTCCGTACTGCTGTCTGAAGAGTCTTCTTCATTTTCTGTATCTTCGTTATCCGTACTCTGAGCATCTGGATCTTCGGAGTCTGTTCCGTCTCCGGCGCTTTCTGCCGAAGCCTGATAATCCTCCAGAGCGCCTACGTAATTGCCATCACGGTCATATTCACTGACTCCGTCATAGCCTCCGTCTTCCCGGTAACCGCCCTTCCAGTTTCCTTTTTCTGCCATGGTTTCTTCTGTAGGGGCTTCGCCTACATAGGTCATGTTGGCATCGTACTCACCACTGCCTGTGTAATCTCCCTCTTCATCATAGCCACCTACCCAGTTTTCCTGCGCATACTCCAGATCCGTCTGCGGTTTCGGTCCTACATAGTTGCCATTTTCGTCGTATTCGCCTTCTCCGGTGTAATTTCCTTCCTCATCATAGCCTCCGGTCCAGTTTTCTGCGGAAGTCTGGCTCTCATCCTGTTCCTGCTCCAGGGTAATGTTCTTGGAATTATCATTTACATTTTCTGCATGGAGAATTCCTTTTTTTTCGGAAATCATCGGAAGGATAGCCAGAACTCTGGTCATTTTGTCTTCCAGATATTCATCCTTTCCAAGTTTAACTGTGATATCCCCGTAAACAAGACTGATCTGTCCGTCGTCTTCAAATTCAATGTGATCCGGAACCTTATCATTTTTTGCAAAAATAGTAGAAAGAGCAACTGCCGTGTTCATCACCGTTTCATCCTTGATGGGGAGTTTCTCGTTCTGGATCACTTTTTTGACTTTGATCCCGTCAAAAAACGGGATTTTTTCGTTACGTTCCGTGGATCCTTCCACAAAAATACCGTTTCTGTCAAAATAAATATAACTGTCCAGATAAGGGATACAGCCAACGATATCCTTCTCCTTCACACTGACACAGATGGTGTGCCGGTTCAGCCTTGTTACGGTATAGCCTTCTATAAAGGGAACATCCTTTGTGTTCTGCTTAGTATAAAGAAGCGGTGCAAGAACAGAATTGGATGCCAGCGGCCCCCTAAGCACCATCTTCCTGATCTGTTTTTCAGAATAATGGCTGCTGCCCATCACCTGCACTTCATTTACCTGATAATACGTAAAAAAGAAAATAATTCCTGCCAGCAGCAGGACAAGAAGTCCGCCAACTGCTTTCAGTGGCTTTTTTTTTGATGTTTTCATAAAGTTCCTCTGTCCTTTATCAGCAGACCGCCCAGTGCGGTCAGATCCTCACAGATATGTTCATAGCCTCTTTCTATGAAACAACAGCCCCGGATCCTGGTAATCCCCTGCGCGGCAAGTGCTGCGATCACAAGTGCCGCACCACCGCGAAGTTCCTCTGCTTCCACAGTACAACCGTTCAGGGGCTGCCCTCCGTATATCACAGCAACTCCATCCCGGATCTGGATCTGTGCTCCCATTTTACAGAGCCATGAAGCTGTTTTATATCTGTCTTCAAAAATCTTCTCGCGGATCCTGCTCACTCCCGGGATCGTAGCCAGTACCGCCATCGCAGGAGACTGCAGGTCTGTAGGAAATCCCGGATAAACTTCTGTTTCCAGAAGCTCCAGGGGAAAACCTGTATTTTTTCCGTTGACTATTAGTTTACCACCTACCCTGCGGCATTGTCCACCCATTTTCCGATATACGTCCAGGATTCCATCCATTTCCTCCAGAGGCGGATTTTCCAGGATGATCTCTCCTCTGGTTGCCGCCGCTGCCATGAGATAGGTTCCGGCGACAATACGGTCTGGTGGAATGCAGCCATCGCCAGCTTCAAGCTTCTCCACCCCTTCAATACAGATACAGCCATTTTCACGAATCCGGATCTTTGCCCCCATTCCGGTAAGATAATGGCAAAGCCAATAAATTTCCGGTTCACAGGCGCAGCCGTTAAGGACTGTTTTCCCTTCTGCAAGGACCGCTGCCAGAATGCCCTGTTCTGTAGCGCCTACACTTCTTTTTTGAAAAAACATCTCTGCGCCCCGGAGTTTTCCACAGGATGCCCGGATCATCCCGCCGTTTTCCACCACAGCTGCACCAAGGCGGCGCAAAACCTGGATATGAAGATCCACCGGCCGCTTCCCGATCACACAGCCTCCGGGATATCCTGTCTGTGCCTTTTTGCTCCGCCCCAGCATTGCTCCCATTAAGATCACGGAAGAACGCATTTTTCCGGAATAACACTCCGGTATCATGGTGCCGTCCGCATGGCTGCAGTCCAGATAAAGATCTTGACCTTCCCACCAGGTTTCTGCCCCCAGATATTTCAGGATCTTTTCCATCAAATATACATCACTGATTCTCGGGCATCCCCGCAGTACACTGGTCCCGGTGCTTAAGAGTGCTGCTGCCATAACCGGAAGTGCCGCATTTTTTGACCCCTGGATCCGGACGCTTCCATGCAGCGGCCTGCCTCCGGTCACGATGATCTCATCGATCTCATTCAAGTATTCCACTCCTAAAAGGGCCTCTTACTTGTTATTCTATGTGATCCTTCCATGTCTGTGACTGCTGACACTTAAGGCCAGCCCCATTTCCCCCAGAAGAAAAACAACAGAAGTTCCGCCATAGCTTACAAAGGGCAGAGTGATCCCGGTGTTGGGAATCGTATTCGTTACTACTGCAACATTCAGGACTACCTGGATCGCCATATGTGCCATGATCCCGGCGCACAGCAGCGTTCCCTGCAGATCCCGGCAGTTTAATGCCAGAATACAAAGCCTCCAGATCAGAATACCAAACAGAAAAAGTGTCAGAAAGGCTCCCAGTATCCCCGTTTCCTCACACACAATAGAAAATATCATATCATTCTGGGCTTCCGGGACAAATCCCAGCTTCTGCAGACTGTTCCCGAACCCCTTGCCGAAGATCCCTCCGCTTCCGATTGCATACAGGCCCTGTATGGTCTGAAATCCTTTTTCATATTTTTCCGGATCCCGCCAGATTGCCAGGCGTTCCAGACGATAACTCTCCGCGGCAAGAAAAACCGCAATAAATCCTATCCCCGCACCTCCAAGTGCGAGAAACTGCAGATACCTGGGATTGGCCACAAAGATCAGCAGCACACCGATCCCCAGAATGATCACCGCTGTGCTTAAGTTATTGGAGCCCACCAGACCTGCTACCGGAAGCAAAGTCATCATAGTCCTGCAGATAAACCAGAATCCGGTTGTTTTGCTTTTTGTATTGCTGATCTGCCACACCAGAAACAATATCACTGCCACCTTGGAAAACTCCGACGGCTGAAAGGAAAGCGGCCCCAGGTTCAGCCACCTCTTCGATCCATTGATCTCCTGTCCGAAAAGCAGGACTGCAGCAGACAGAAAAAGCGAAAAAATATAGGCAGCCGGCGCCAGCTTTACAGACAGCCGGTAATCTACCCGTGATGCCAGATACATAACAAGCAGCCCCAGTGCCGTGGCAAAGAGCTGCTTCTTAAAATAATAGGCAGAGTCGTGGAAACGTACTCTGCCATTATATTCACTTGCCGAAAAAAGCGCCCCGAGTCCCAATACCACCAGAATCAGAACCAGTACCCAGAGAACGGTATCTGTCTTTCCGGTCTGTTTCTGTCCTGCCTTCATGCATGGCCTCCACAGTGGTCTTTATTTCAGCTTATGTATGTATTTTTCGGATTATTACAGTGCTTTTACGTATTCCTTGAACATGTCACCGCGCTGCTCATAATTATCAAACTGTCCCCAGCTCGCACATGCCGGTGAAAGCAGAACTGCATCTCCGGGATTGGCTTTTTCCGCACAGACCCGGACAGCTTCCTTCAGATCCTCGCAGAGGATGATATCTGTAAATCCAAGACGTTCTGCTGCTGCTTTGATCTTCTCTTTCGTCTGACCGATGAGAACAAGATAACGGACTTTTCCGTCGAAGGATTCTATCCACTCATCATAGCTGGATTCCTTGTCATAGCCACCGCCGATCAGAAGAGTCGGACGGTTCATTGCCTGAATCCCCTTGATGGCCGCATCCGGATTGGTTCCCTTGGAATCGTTGTAATATGCAACACCGTTTTTCTCTGTCACATACTCGATCCTGTGTGGAACTGCCACAAACTCACAGACACTCTTGCGGATACTCTCCACAGAAACGCCCGCATAATATGCCATGGCGGCGGCTGCCATTACATTCTCATGATTATGACGTCCCAGGATCTTAAGCTCTTCGGTTTTTACGATCGGGATCTCTTCTTTTTCTGTTTTGAGAATGATCTGGTCTCCGTCCAGATAGATTCCCTGATCCAGTTTGCGAAGACTTGAGAAATATACCACCTTCGGAACGACATTTTCACCGAATTTACGAAGGACTTCATCCTCGTAATTCAGAACACATACATCTTCCGGTCCCTGATTTTTGGTGATCAGCTCTTTTACACGGATGTATTCCTCCATGGTATGATGACGGTTCAGATGGTCCTCTGTGATGTTGAGGATCGCACTTACCTTCGGGCGGAACTGGTCAATAGTCTCCAGCTGAAAGCTGCTGATCTCCGCAACAGTTACAGAATCCTCCCTCATCTCCAATGATTTGGATGTATATGCAGTTCCGATATTTCCTACAACAAATACAGATTCACGGGCATCTCCCATGATCTTTCCGAGGAGTGCTGTTGTTGTTGTCTTACCGTTGGTTCCTGTAATCGCAAGAACCTCTCCCTTGCCTGTACGATAGGCAAGCTCCACCTCGCTCCATACCGGAAGGCCCTTTTCATAGAAGCTCTTTACCAGCGGCAGGTCTGTGGGAACTCCCGGACTTAGCACTATAAGATCAAGACTGTCCAGCGCTCTCTTCGGAAAATCTCCGGCCCAGATTTCCGGGGTGTATTTTCCGTTTGTTTTATGTAAAACTGCCTCTTTATCAAGATCTGCGTTTCCGTCATAGATCACCGGCTGTGCTCCTGCACTTCCAAGCAGATCAGCTGCTCCAATGCCGCTTTTTCCGGCTCCGAAAACGAGAACTTTTTTTCCTTTTAAATCCATTTTTCTGTTCCTCCTTATAATGCCAGGAGAGCGATCAGGCACATAATAGCAGTTACAACAGAGAACACTGCAACAACTCGTGTCTCGGACCACCCACAAAGCTCAAAATGATGGTGGATAGGCGCCATCTTGAAGATTCTTTTTCCGTGTGTTGCCTTGAAATAGGATACCTGGAGCATAACAGACAATACCTCCACAAGGTAGATCAGTCCGACCAGGATGATAAACAGCGGCATCTGCATGGCATAAGCCACACCAGCCACAAAGCCACCCAATGCCAGAGAACCGGTGTCTCCCATAAATACCTTGGCAGGATATACATTAAACAGAAGGAATCCCATCAGACTGCCCACAACTGCACAGGTGATCGGTTCCACACCACTGTTCATTCCAAGGGAAACCACCGTAAAGAATACTGCCACGATCAGGGTAACACTGGAAGCCAGTCCGTCAAGTCCATCCGTAAAATTGACTCCGTTTACTGTACCGATCACCGCAAAGAACAGTACCGGAACCGCAAACCATCCCAGGTTCAGATAATGTCCGCTCCAGAACGGGATCTTCATAGTCAGGGATACGTTGGAATAATTTACAAGATAAAAAGCAAATACAGCTGTCACAACGATCTGCAGTGCCATTTTCTGCCATGGCAGAAGTCCGTCAGAACGCTTCAGAACTACCTTCAGATAATCATCCAGAAATCCGATCAGTCCAAATCCCAGTGTCAGGAAAAGTACCGGGATGATCATCGGATAATCTCTGATATAAAACAGTGATGTTACAGTTGTTGCAATGAGAAAGATCACCCCACCCATAGTAGGGGTACCGTTCTTTTTCAGGTGGGACTGCACACCCAGCTCTCTCTCTGTCTGTCCCATTTTAAGTCTTCTTAAAAAAGGGATAACAATCGGTCCTAATACAAGGCTGATCGCAAATGAGATCAGCACAGGGATCACAACATGAAACTCCATCCTCACACCTCTAATTCTTTCGTTTTTTTATACTTCTTCAACAGTATAAGGCTTTTATCCTCATTAATCAACCCCATCTGCCCGGTTTTCCCCGGATGAAGTTTCCGTAACTGTCCTCTTGATCCCAAGATAGGGAAGTACATTTTCCAAAATACTGCGTACCACCGGTGCGGCAATGATCCCACCATAATACATACCCTGGGGTGCATAGATGATACAAAGAGCCAGGACCTTCGGATCCTCTGCCGGGGCAAACCCCAGGAATGAAGAAATATATCTGCCGGAGCCTCTGGGCAGTGTCTGAGAGGTAGCTGTTTTTCCCCCAATGGAAAACCCCTGGATCCCGGCATTTTTTCCGGAGCCTTCTGAAACTACAGTTTCCAGGATCGTACGTACTGTCCGGGAAGTCTCACCGGACACGATCCCGCTTTCCACCGGATATTCCAGTGTCCGCACCTTTGTTCCGTCCGCACTTTCCACGCTGATCCCAAAATGAGGTGTGATCCGGTTTCCGCCATTGATGATCCCACTGACGGTTGTTGCAAGCTGGATCGGTGTGATCTGAAACGACTGGCCAAAGGATACCGTGGCAAGCTCCACCTCTCCCATATTTTTGGGGTTATGCATGATCGTTCCTGCCTCTCCCGGAAGATCTATTCCTGTTTTTTTCAAAAGTCCGAGCTGTTTAAAATATTTGTAATAACGGTCTGCTCCAAGCCGCAGCCCCACCTCAATAAATACCGGGTTGCAGGAGTTCTGGGCACCTTCTACAAAACTCTGCGCACCATGTCCTGTTCTCTTTGCACAGTGGATCCGCCGGTCCTCCACCACCTTATAGCCCGGACAGAAAAAACGATCCTCTGTTGACACCACTCCTTCCTCCAGCCCTGCTGCCATGGTGATGATCTTAAAAGTCGAGCCAGGTTCATAGGTATCATTCAGGCAGGGGTTTCTCCACATCCGGTTCAGAAGATCCTGCTTCTTTTCTCCCTCTGCTGCTGTTTCTTCTGTATTCAGAGTAAACGGATCGTTCAGATCAAATTCAGGCACATTGACACAGGCATAGATTTCTCCGTTCTGAGGGTTCATAAGCAGTATGGAAACTCTCTCCGCCTGTTTTTCTTCCATGACTTTACCGGCTGCCTGCTGCACATATTCCTGGATATTAACATCCAGACTGGTACGCAGAGTATTTCCTGACACCGGTTCCTTCCTCCGTTCTCCGGTTCCGTCGATCTCCACACCACGTGCATCCGTAACTGTGAGGATCTTTCCGGGCTCTCCTTTCAGGATCTCATCGTATTTCGCTTCAAGACCAATGATCCCCTGATTATCACCTCCGGTAAATCCCAGTACTTTTGAAGCGAGAGATCCATAAGGATAATATCTCCGATAATCCTCATCTACCTTCACTCCCTCAAGGTCATATTCCCGGATCCTGTCTCCAATGCTTTTTTCCACGTTTGTCTGTATTCTTTCAATAGAAGAAATTTTTTCAACCTTTTTTCGGATTTCCTCTTCTTTTACAGACAATGCTCCGGACAGTACACGGATCACTTTTTCAGGATCTTTGATCTGGCTGTGTATCACCGATACTGTGCAGACTGTCCGGTTATCTGCCAGAATATTTCCCCTGATGTCCAGAATCTTTCCCCTGGCTGCTTTTATGTCACGTTCCCTCTCATGAAGATCCTCCGCCTTTTTTGAATAATATTCTGCCCGGACGTTCATAAGATACCAGAGTCTTCCCACAAGTCCCAGAAGAAGCATTATGCAGATCAGAAAAACCATCCATATTTTTTTCCTGTGATAAACCATGGTCCGGATCATAAAAAAATCCCTCTCAGAGGTCGTCACTGTAATATATGACGTTCCCCTGAGAGGGTATTCTTTTTATCTATTCCAGACCGGCCTCCTCGTTGGTAAGACCTTCGCTCTGCATATCGTTATTATCTTCGGTATCACTGTCCTCCGACTCATCTTCCGGCGGACTTGGTACATTCTCATCGGAAATTGCCTCCTTCTGCCCGTCCGCGCCGGTTCCTGTTGCAGAATCGCTGATTCCCTTAAAAAGTTCCCACAGCTCTGTAGTCGGAACTTCTCCATCCTCTGCCTCATCCGGCTGTACATTCAGATATGGAAGTGCTTCGGAAAGGATTCCCTGTGCAATGTACTGTGCGTACGTACTGCTTGCCTGATCATCTACCTTCGGCTCATCCACAACTACATAGATCACAAGCGCCGGATCATCTACCGGTGCAAATCCGATAAAGGATACCAGATACTTGCCATTGCCTCGCGGAAGCTTCTCGGCAGTACCGGTTTTACCACCGGAGCTGTAGCCCTGCACCTTGGAGGTACGGCTGGTACCATGGTCTACGCTGGCAGCCATGTAGGAGCGGATATCTGCAGATATCTTCTCGGAAATCGTCTGCTTCATCAGTGTCGGAGAGATCGTTTTTACGATTCCGCCGCTGCTGTCCTTGATCTTCGTCACCAGATGAGGCTGATAGTAGTATCCTCCATTGATCACAGAACACATTGCATTGATCTCCTGTATCATGGTCAGTGTATAGCCCTGTCCAAAAGCAGAACATGCAAGCTCCGTTTCTCCCATGGTATCGCTGGTATGGATCACACCGCTTCCCTCATTGGGAAGATCGATACCGGTTCTTGTTCCGAAATTGAAAACGCTCTGTGTCTTAAGAAAATTATCTTTTCCCATCTTTGCTGCGATCTGCATCATACCATCGTTGCAGGAATTGGCAATGACATCGGAAAGAGCTTCTGTCCCGTGAGCATCCGGCCATACCGCACATTTGATAAAAGTAGTCGCACCTTCCGCTCCAAAAGACTGTCCGCCGTCACAGACAAAATTATCGCTCTCGGAAATCGCTCCCATTTCAAGTGCGGAGCCCATAACGATAGGCTTTACAACCGATCCCGGCTCGTAGGCATCTGTCACGCAGAAATTACTCCACATTCCGTTCAGCGCTTCCACGGTTTCCTCATCGTTCATGGCAGCGATCTCACTCTGGGAATACACATTTGAAAGATCTCTCGGGTTATTCAGGTCATAACGGTCACCGCCGTCCATTGCCAGGATCTCTCCTGTTTTCGGATCCTCGATGATCACGCCTACATTTTTGGCTCCCATCTTTTCTTCAAAGGTATTTACGTATTTTTCCACGATCTGCTGAAGTCCCAGATCCAGCGAGGTCTCAATGCTTTTGCCATCCGTCGGTTCGATGATCGTCTGTTCTACGTCGGAATTGTTGTTGATGTATCCGTACTGTCTTCCATCCACGCCAGTAAGTGTCGCATTGTAATATCCTTCCAGTCCGGCATCCGCCACATCTCTGGAAAGTGTAAATCCAACGGTATCACAGGCAGTCTCATTAAACGGATAAGATCTGAGATAATCTTCTTCAAACCATACACCTGTGATCCTGGAACGTTCTTTCAGCTGCGTGGCAGTCAGTTCACTGTCGTCTCCCGGATCTTCGTATTTTTCGAAGGCTTTTTTGTCGTCCATGGAAATCTGTTTCTTTACGATCTGATACTGACTTTTTTTTGTACTGCTGTCGGTGAGAAGCTTCCGCATCTCATCTTCATCCAATCCCAGGACTTCCACAAGAGCCTTTATGGTAGGCTCCACAGAATCCTGATCCTTATTGACCTCCAGACAGTCAAGGACCACATTATAGACCTTGTTGCTGGTTGCCAGGATATTCCCGTTCCGGTCATAGATATCACCTCTTTTTGCCGGAAGTGTCTGATTTTCATATTTCTGCTGAGCCTGACTCAGCACCTGCTTTCGATATTTGCTTCCGCTGGTGGCATTGATATAAGTAATTCTTGCCACCAAACCGACTAAAGCCAGCAACACTAAGGAAAATAGTACTGCCAGCTTTTTCTTCATACTGTAATTTATTTTTTTTACCGGCCTGCGCCTTCTTGTACTCAATCGATCACCTGCTTAAAAACTGTACTTCTGTTACTTGTGTGTGTCCACATCCTGATACTGTCTCACATAACTGTTTCCTTCCGTGGTATAGGTCTGTATCTGATCCTCCGAAGGATATTTCATTCCAAGCTCGCCGATAGCTTTTTTCTTGATCTCGCTGATATCCACTGCAGAAGTGACCTGACTGTAATATGCATCGTTATCTTCTTTCAGCTGTGCAAGCTCAGATTCCAGATTTGCAACATTTTTCATACTCGCCGTGATTTCGGATTTTACCTGAAGATAATTGATACAGGTAAAAAGTACCGCGATGGAAACTGCCGTAAGAAACAGAACGAACCCCTTGTTCATGGCCATTGCCTTTTCCCGGTTCCGCTGTGCCTGTCTGCTTACCACCTGTTTTGCCGGTGTCACAGGTACTGCGGATTTCTGTTTTCTTTTCTGAGCCAGCCGTCGCCTTTCCTGTATCTCGGGCAGATCAGTCCTCTGAGGAACTTCCTGCAGCCGTTTTACCGCATTTCCCTGAACATACATTTCTCTGCTGTTCCTGACGGTATTTCGATTTCTTCTGGCTGTAGTCCCTCTTCCTGTCTTCGCCATTTGCCTACCTTCCATCTCTCAACTACATTTTCCGTTCAAAAATACGAAGCTTCGCACTTTTGGACCTCGGATTCTCTTCCATTTCCTCTTTTCCCGGTAAGATCGGTTTCCTTGTGATCACCTTACCCTTGGATCTCTTTCCGCATACGCAGACCGGAAAATCCGGCGGGCAGGTACAGGGATTTTCATTTTTTCGGAAAATGGTCTTAACGATCCTGTCTTCCAGAGAATGGAATGTAATGATACAGATCCTTCCTCCGTCATCCAGGAGATCGATCATGCCGTCCAGGGAATCCCGGAGCACGTCAAGCTCCCGGTTGAGCTCAATACGTATTGCCTGAAAAGTCCTCTTGGCCGGATGTCCTCCTGTAGCTTGTATTTTCATGGGGATCGCACCCCGTATGATCTCTGTCAGTTCTCCGGTTGTCCGGATCGGTGCCTGCTCTCTGGCAGCCACAATGTGTTTCGCTATATTTTTTGCAAATTTATCTTCGCCGTAATCGCGGATAATCCGATACAGCTCCCGTTCCTCATAACCGTTGACTATATCACCGGCTGTACGGCTCTGTCTTCTGTCCATTCGCATGTCCAGAGGAGAATCGTACCGATAGGAAAAACCTCTCTCTTCATTATCCAGCTGATAAGATGACACTCCCAAATCCAGCAGGATCCCGTCCACCTTCTCAATGCCACGGGATCTCAGCTCATCTGCCATGTAACAATAATTGCTGCGAATGATTGTCACCTGATTAAAGACTGACAGCCGTTCACTCGCAGCAATTATCGCATCCTGGTCTTGATCTATGCCAATAAATCTCCCCTTGGCAGAAAGTTTCTTACACACCTCTGTGGCGTGTCCCGCTCCTCCTAAAGTGCCATCCACATAGATTCCATCCGGCTTTACCCTTAAGCCGTCAATGGTCTCATTGAGTAATACAGATTTATGCTTAAATTCCATATCCGTCTCCTGTGGGATTTCTACCTGCGTTATGCTCAAATGACGATTCCTATGTTCTGCATGCTTTCCGCAATGCTGTCCATATCATCATAATTGCAGTTCTCGCTCCACTTCTCTTTGCTCCAAACCTCGATCCGGTTCAGATTACCCGTAAGCACCACATCCTTATCCAGACCAGCGAACTGGCGCAGCGTCTGCGGCACCAGGATTCTTCCCTGCTTATCCAGCTGACATGTTGTAGCTCCGGCTACAAAGAAACGTGAAAAGGTTCTTGCGTCTTTATTTGTAAGTGGTAATGCTCGGAGTTTCTCTTCAAAAGCAACCCATTCATCCATCGGATAAATAGAAAGGCAACCATCCAACCCTCTTGTCAGTACGAACTCTTCCCCTAAGAGTTCCCTGAACCTGGAAGGGATGATCAGACGCCCCTTCGCGTCGATCGTATGATTATACTCGCCCATGAACATGAAACCCACCTACTCTCGTGAAACACGATTCTCCCCTTCGTGCTTCCAGGGTGCAAATGGTGTGTTCTGCCACTCATCCCCATTCGCTACCACTATTCACCACTTTCTACCACTTATGTAATCATTCTAAACTATTTACCATGAAAAAACAAGTGCATATCCAAGTTTTTTTTCATTTCATGAAATATCCACAGTTTTTTTTTCAACCTGTTTATTTTCTGTGCATTATTATGAAATGAAAAAGCTTCCGGACAGTCGCCGGAAGCTTTTTTCTGACTTTATGTTCTGTTATTTTATGACATTTTAAAGGCCTTTGAACGCAAAGGAAAATTTCATCTTTCCATTGGTATCCAGAAGGTATTCCGGATGGGTACGGGCACCCCAGCTGTCATCTCCTCCAACACCCATCTGCGCCTTTGCGGCACGGACAACGGTATAATGGATTGCCGGAAGCTCATAGGGATGCATGGCATTTTCCATTTCATGAGGAGTATATGGAAGTGCCGAGAACATCATCGGGCCGTTTTCTTTATCCATCTCAAAGAGCATTCCTCTACCCTTTCTGTCTGTGATCTTTGCCCAGCGTACTTCCTCTTTGTTTCCGCATTCCTGCGGCACAAGATAGCGTGCCATATTGTCTGTCACGAGATTCTCATAAATGCCGAGCTTTGCGCCATACTTCCGGTCTGCATAAGTCTCTGCCGGTCCCAGGCCGTACCACTGAACATGATCATAATCCGCATTGAATTTAAAGAGTACTCCGAACTCCGGCATATCGCCCAGCTCTTTTACAGGATCATAGGTCAGCGTTGTCTTTACTCTTCCATCTCCGGTTACCTCATAGGCAAGGCGGCATTCACTGGCAGGCGTAGTTGGCAGTATGTAGGTAAAAGCAACCTCCACGCTGTTTTCGTGAACCGTTGTCTCCGGAGCATTGGCCGGACCATACATGCCTTTTCGGTAATCCTTATGACTTGCGTACATGCTGGCGATCTTCCACTGTGCATAGCGCATCTGCATCAGACTTCCGCAATCATTATCTGTAGGTGCTCTCCAGAAGTTGGGCTTCGGAATCGCTTCGATCATTTCTCTTCCTGCATATTTATACGAAACCAGACCACCATTGAGAACGGAAAACAGCACTTCGAAATTTTCTCCGCGGACACCGATGTTATGAAGGCTTCTCACAAGCTCCACGCCACACGCAGGAGCTTCCGGTGATCCTTCCACCTGATAAACATACTGGCCGAAAGCAACCTCATATCCTGCCTCTGCCCAAAGTGTTTTTTCTCTGAGAAGGAAGGCTACGGTTACCGTATATTCGCCCGGGCGCTGCTGTTTTCCAAATGGAAGTCTGTAGGTCTGTTGGCTTAAAGGCTCCACCGCTGTATCCAGTGCCTCTGTGCGGAGGACATGACCGTTCTTTGCAAGAGTCACTTCACATCGGAATGTGTCCGTATTTACAAAAAGATTTTTGTTGATGATCTTAACAGAATCCTCACTTACCTGCGCAGTGATATTCTGGTAGTTGAATTTTACCTCCTGCATCTTTGGTGAAGCATCTCTGTCTCCGCCGTATGCGATACCGTTTCCACTGAAATTATAATCTGTAGGACGTTCACCGAAGTCTCCGCCGTATGCCTGGAATTCTTTACCGTAACGGTCTTTTTTGTAAATAGACTGATCAATGTAATCCCAGATAAAGCCACCCTGATATTTCGGTTCTGTATCTGTAAGGTCTGTATATTTATGCATTGCGCCGCAGGAATTTCCCATTGCATGGGTATACTCACAGCAAATAAACGGCTTGCTGTCATCCTTTGCAAGGAACTCCCGGATCGCTTCTACGGAAGGATACATCTGGCTTTCCATGTCACTGGTGGCATTGTAGCTGCGGTCATGGAAAACCCCCTCATAATGTACCAGTCTTGTAGGATCATTCTTGTGGTAGAACTCAGACATCTCAAAGATATCTTTTCCACCAAAGGATTCATTTCCACAGGACCAGATCAGGATCGCCGGGTGGTTCTTGTCACGCTGATACATGGAATTTACACGGTCCAGCATCATGCCCAGCCATTCCGGTTTGTTGTGCGGAACGATATCCGTGTGATCTCCGGTAAATTCTGCTATATCCCAGGTTCCGTGAGACTCCAGATTGTTTTCTGCGATCATGTAAATACCATATTCATCACAGAGACGGTAGATCGGAGATGCATCCGGATAATGACAGGTACGGATCGCATTGATGTTGTTCTGTTTCATGATCACGATGTCTTTGAGCAGTTCCTCCCGGGACACATGTCTTCCTGTGACAGAGCTGAACTCATGGCGGTTCACACCCTTGAATACGATACGTTTTCCGTTAAGGGTCATGATACCATCCTTCATTTCAAAACGGCGGAAACCGACTTTCTCCGGGATGATCTCCTGGAGCTTTCCGCTTTCATCACTGATCTCCAGCTCCAGATCATAGAGATTCGGCTCTTCTGCACTCCAGAGAAGGGGATCCTGAATCTCCCAGGTACAGGTATCCTCTCCGTTCAGAGATCTTTCCTCCTGCAAAAGGATCTCTCCCTTTCCGGAAAGTGTAAGCTTCATTTTTCCTTTTCCCCAGGTACTGGTCACGATCTCAAGCTCGGCTTTTTTGAGAGTTTCATCCGGAATGGCACGGATCCTGAGATCATATACATGGACATCCGGTACCGTAAACAGATAAACATCTCTGTAAATTCCGGAAAAACGGTAAAAATCCTGATCCTCGCACCAGCTGCTGGCTGTCCATTTAAACACCTGTGCCGCCAGCTTGTTCTCGCCGTCCTTCAGATATTCCGTAAGCTCGAATTCTGACGGAGTAAAAGAATCTTCACTGTATCCCACAAATTTTCCATTGAGCCACAGAGCCAGGCCGCTCTCTGCTCCCTGGAATGAAACAAATACTCTTTTTCCTTTCATGCTCTCCGGCACATGGAAATATCTCACATAGCTTGCCACCGGGTTAAAACGTTCCGGGATCTGTCCCGGATGAAGTTCTTCATGGCCTTCCCACGGATACTGGACATTGGCATACTGCGGTGCATCATATCCTTCCATCTGGATATGTGCCGGCACATAAATGTCCTCCCAGTCCTTACAGGAATATGCTTCTTCCTCAAAGCCCGGGATAGCAGATGCATAGTTCCGTGCATAATGGAACTTCCAGAGACCATTCAGACTGTGACGGAAAGAAGTTTTCCCATCTTCTCTCTCTTCCTCACAGCGATAATATGTATGATCTGAGTGGGCATCCATTCTTCCGTCGCTGAAATACCGGGGATCTTTTAACAGAGAATGATCAAATTTTTTCATTTTTTCCTCCTGCCCGGCAGATTCTGTTTTTTCTGCCGGATCCTTCGTTTTTTGTGCTATGATCATTATAGTATAATCCACCGGATTATGATATAATATGTTTCGCCAAAATATATAACATTTAGAAACAGGTGAATATCATGTCGATCTATTTCAGAAACACTCCGGTCAGTGCTCCCTTCATGTTTGAATCTCTTGGGAACCACTGGAATCAGGTTAATATCTTCCGTCCGGACGGATATCCGTATTATCATTACCTCCAGACTGAAAAGGGTACCGGACGCATTGAAGTCTGTGGAAAATTTTATACTCTCGGAGCCAACGAGGGCATCCTCATCGCCCCCGGTGTCCCTCATTCCTATCACAGGGAGTCTACTTCCTGGACCACGATGTTTGCCACCTTCACAGGAACACTGGCAGGCAGCATTCCTTCCATGACAGGCAACCAGGAAGTGATCCTTATCGAAAAGGAACAGGGGGCCAGTATCCGGAAAATGATTTCTTCTACCTTGCGTAAATATCATCAGCCCACACCGGATATGAAATCTCTTTCTTCCGACTGCTATAATTTTCTTATGAATTTTACAGACTGTGCAGCTTCTCCGAAGATACAGGATAATCCTCTCTACCAGAGATATGTGATCCCGGTAATAAAAGAAATCGAAACCGGTTATCAGCAGGATATCACTGCAGCGCAGCTGAGCCGGAGCGTTTTTGTCTCTCCGCAGTATCTTTCCCGTCTGTTCCGCCGTTTTATGGGCTGCTCGGTTTACGAGTACGTTACCATGTACCGCATCAGCCGCGCACGTGAGCTTCTGCTTTCCAGACCGGATATGAAGATCCAGGATGTTGCCGGCGCTTCCGGATTTTCCGATGCCAGCCACTTTATCGCCATGTTCCGTAAAGTCACAGGCACAACTCCTCTGGATTTCCGAAAGATGTACTGATATATTCCTACTGCACAGCACAAAAACTGCCCTGCCGGAAACGTCGTAGAAGACGTTTTCCTGCAGGGCAGTTTTCTTCTGCTCTTATCAGCCAAATGCCGGTATCCTATCCTATATTCTGATCCATCAGACAAAAGCAGCTGTATCCTATATCTGTTTGCTCTCAGTTTCCGTAATATAATTCCAGAATACGGTCAACTCTTTGGCTGGCCTCCAGATTCTTCAGAAGATCGCTCCTGCTCCTGATCTGGCTGTCCAGCTTCTTCCGTTCCTCCTGCAGCTGCTGCAAAAGTGACGCTTTCCGAAGAGCTTCCTCTTTCTTCTGTATCTCGTTCTGATCCATTTTTTTCTCCCTGTACAGTCTCTGTTTCCAGATTCTCTGCTGCATTTTCCCGTTGCTGTTCCGCTTCTTTCTCTGCCTGCTGATCTTTCTCGATCCTTCTCATCCGTACTTTTGCCCGCTTTCTGGACATCACGCGTTTCACTGCAACTACCACGGTGCAAAGAACAAAAAGTATTACCGAGATCACCAGTGAAACATCCACGCCGGTTCCCGGAAACAGTATTTTATCTGTGCGGAACCACTGGAGCACTGCTCTTCCAAGACCATAGCCTGCCAGATATCTCAGAAAGATCTCTCCCTGAAATACTTTTTTGCGAAGCAGCATCATAAGCACCAAAAGCACAAGCAGACACCAGAGACTTTCATAGAAAAACAAGGGCTGTACCAAAATCCAGGTACCACCGTCCACGGTTTGAAGCTTTTCACGCATAGCCGTGGTGACCTCTCCTGCCCGTACCGCAGTCAGCGGCAGCTGCATGGAAAAAATGTTGTCTGCATATTCCCCGAAAGATTCTCTGTTAAAAAAGCTTCCCCACTTTCCTATTATCTGCCCGATCAGAAGTCCCATGCAGGCAAGATCTGCCATCTGCCAGAAGGATTTCTTTCGGATCCTGCAGTAGACCGCACCACCCAGCACACCGCCCAGAAGTCCGCCATAAAACATAAGTCCTCCGGACCGTATATTCAGAAGCTGTCCCGGGTCATTTTTATAAAGGCTCCAGGAAAAAGCCGCATAAAGCAGCCTTGCCCCTGCCACACCGGAAAGCAGCGTTATGATGGCCAGATCCAGATATGCATCCGGATCTTCATGATTTCTTCTGGCTTCCAGTACCACAAAAAAGATTCCCAGAAGCATTCCTATCGCGATCAGGACGCCATAGATCGTGATCTCAAAGCCAAAAATCTCAAAGGATCTCGGCACATGATCCAAAACCAGATTTAATCCGGGAAACCGAATTGACATATCCATAAAATCACCTGTTATAATTTTTCAGCTTACAGCCGGTATTTCACAGACGTTGGTGATCACACGTTAAATCTGAATAAGATCACATCTCCGTCCTGTACAACGTACTCTTTTCCTTCCATACGTACAAGGCCCTTCTCTCTGGCACCTGCATAGGAACCGCAATCCAGAAGATCCTGATAATTCACAACCTCTGCTTTGATAAATCCACGTTCAAAGTCTGTGTGGATCTTACCTGCTGCCTGCGGTGCCTTGGTTCCGATCTTGATAGTCCATGCTCTTGTCTCATCCTCTCCTGCTGTCAGGAAGCTCATAAGGCCAAGAAGGTGATAGCTTGCGCGCACCAGCTTCTCCAGGCCGGATTCTGTCAGTCCCAGATCCTCAAGGAACATCTTTCTCTCATCCTCATCCAGCTCGGAGATCTCCTCCTCGATCTGCGCACAGATCACAAATACCTCGCTGTTCTGTTTGGCAGCGTATTCACGTACTGCCTGTACATACTGATTGTTCGCCCCATCATCTGCGATATCATCCTCTGCAACGTTAGCCGCATAGATCACCGGTTTTGCAGTAAGAAGATTATAGGTTGCAAGCCATGCATCCTCATCTTCGTTCTCTGTTTCCAGAGTAATGGCAAGCTGTCCCTCTTCCAGATGTGCCTTTACTTTTTCAAGGAATGTAAGCTCTTTGGCAGCTTCCTTATCCATACGTGCAGTCTTGGTAACCTTGGCAATTCTTCTCTCGAGGATCTCAAGATCAGAGAAAACAAGCTCCAGATTAATAGTCTCGATATCGCGGAGCGGATCAATGCTTCCATCTACATGAACAACATTGGAATCCTCAAAGCAGCGTACCACGTGAACGATAGCATCTACCTCACGGATATTTGCAAGGAACTGGTTTCCAAGTCCCTCTCCCTTAGATGCGCCTTTTACAAGACCTGCAATATCGACGAATTCGATCACTGCCGGTGTTACTTTTTTTGATTTATAAAAATCTCCGAGAAGATTCAGTCTCTCATCCGGAACGGTTACAACACCCACATTGGGGTCGATAGTACAGAACGGATAGTTGGCGGATTCTGCTCCGGCTTTTGTCAGTGAATTGAATAATGTACTTTTTCCTACGTTAGGAAGACCTACGATTCCTAATTTCATCTCTCTATATACGTCCTTTCGATATATTTATTTACAGTATTTTTCAGATACTCTTTAAACAGGCCTTTCCGTTTTTCAGGCCATTCCTGTCCCATATTACCATACACAGCCTGAAATCGCAACTGTGAGGCATTTATTGTTACTGTCAGTCCCTGGACATGATCATCAGAAGCTGCCCGCTTTCATACAGGATCTCTGCGGTTTCTTCCGAAATCTCATTGCTGACGGTCAGGCCACTGTCTTCTACTGTCAGATGATATCCGTTCAGCGGATACTTAAATCCCCTCAGAGTGAGACCTGTCACATCACCTCCCACAGTAAAGAATGAAACATATTTTCCAAATTGCTCCTCTCTGTGCAGTATGGTTCCGCTTTCTGCAAGTGTGATATAATTCCACTGATCTGCGATCGCAATACGAACGCCCTGTTCCTTACCCATGGAAAGCAGTCCCAGATTCGCCAGCACATGATCCAGCCTTGTGCCGGTAGCTCCCAGGATCAGGATATCCTTTGCACCCTTGCGGATCATCTGGTTTACCGCAGACTGTGTATCCGAATCATCCTTCTCTGGCTTCAGCCTGATGATCTCCGGTCCCTTCAGGCTTTCCATATATTTTTGGCCTTCTTCGGAAAGACTGTCAAAATCCCCAATTGCAAGATCCGGAATAAATTCCCGGTTTTTCATAAACCATTCCATCCCCTTATCTGCAGCAACAAGAGTGATTTTCTCTCCTCGGCTTTCTTCTATTCTTTTTTTTAAAAAATCGAGGGCAAAACCATTCTGGATATTGCCCCCGCTGATTATTATTGTATCGATCATTTTCAGTCCAGCTCTTTTTTGATATTGTGGATTTTTTCTGTAATGTGTCTTACATTGGCTGCCACATCGCCCTTAAATACCCAGGAACCTGCGACCATGAGGTTTGCACCGGCACGCATAACCGTCTCCAGTGTATCATCATTGATACCGCCATCTACCTGGATATCAACATCCAGCTCTTCTTCATCAATAAGCTCACGAAGCTCCTGGATCTTCTCCGTGCATTCGTCCATGTATTTCTGTCCGCCAAATCCTGGCTGAACAGTCATTATCAGCACCATATCCACATCTTCAAGAAGATGGCTGATGTCATTTACCGGTGTGGATGGCTTGATCGAAACTGCCGCCTTTACCCCTGCTGCCCTGATCTGCTCCAGTGTACGCTCCAGATCCTCACATGCCTCCGCATGTACAGTAATGGAATCTGCTCCGCATTCTACAAAATCGCGGATATATCTTTCCGGTTCTGTTACCATCAAATGTACGTCGAAAAACATGTTGGATTCTTTCCGGATCGATTTGATCACCGGCATTCCAAAAGAAATGCTGGGAACAAAATCTCCATCCATAACATCAATATGCAGATATTCAACGCCTTCCTTTTCCAGAATTTTGATCTGTTCTCCCAGTCTGTTAAAATCTGCTGATAAGATCGACGGGCACAATCGGTATTCCATGACTCAGTATCTCCTTTTCTCTTTTAATTCCTGGTGCAGCTCCAGATAATCTTCATATCGGAGTCTGCTGATCTCATTGTTCTCAAGGGCTTCCTTAACAGCGCAGCCCGGTTCATGTATGTGACGGCACCCCTGAAAGCGGCACTGTCCTTCATATCTTCGGAACTCCGGAAAGTAATCCTTCAGTTCCTGCTCCTCCATATTTTCAATATATAAGGAGGAAAATCCCGGCGTATCCACAAGGAATGTATCCTGTGCCACCGGTATGATCTGTGCATGGCGCGTGGTATGTTTTCCCCGTTTCAGCTTACGGCTGATCTCACCGGTTTCCATCTCCACTTCTTCCTGAAGGGAATTTGTAAGAGAAGATTTTCCCACGCCGGATGGGCCGGCAACCACAGTTGTCCTGCCCTGAAGCACTTCTTCGATCTCGTCGAGTCCTTCTCCCTTCAGGGCACTTGACAGGATCACCTGATAGCCGCAGCTCTGGTATGTTTCATAGAGAAATTCCAGCTCTTCCGTTGTTGCCAGATCTTTTTTGTTAAAACAGATGACTGCCGGAACACCTTCCCTCTCCATCATAATGAGGAAACGATCCAGAAGCATGAAGTTCGGCTTCGGATTATCCATGGCAAAGATCACCAGTGCCTGATCTACATTGGCCACAGCCGGACGGATCAGAGAATTCTTCCGCTTGTGGATCTCCGTCACACTTCCCTCCAGTTCCTTTTCATCCAGAACTGTAATGTCCACATTGTCACCTACCAGAGGCTTGAATTTATCCTTACGGAAAATTCCCTTGGCTCTGCATTCATATGTATTACCGTCTTCTGCATATACGTAGTAGAATCCGGCAATACCTTTGATTATCTTTCCCTGCATGATCACTCAGCTTTCTTGAATGTAACCGTGTAGGTTCCAAGCTGCTGATAATCTCCGTCCATCTCTTCATAGAGATAGATAGTTCCTGAGGTAACGCCCTCAGCACCTGAGATATCAAGCTGATACGGGAAGCTGATATTCTGTCCGTCGATGATGGTGGATGCCTTAGGCTCACCGTTTACGTCCTGGATCAGTTCCAGACGGATCGCGCCTCCATTGTAACCGGACGGGGTATCCAGTGTCTGTGTACATTTCCAGCCTGTGTTTGCATTGACATCTGCTGTAGATGTAGTTGTGGATACTGTGCTGTCCGCAGATGCTGTGCTGTCTGTGGATGCTGTACTGTCTGCAGATACTGCGCTGTCTGTGGATGGAGCCTGATCACCGGAGCTGATGGTAAGATAAATTGGATCGTCCGGATCTGCTATTGTCTCCTCATCTGCGCTAACTTCTGGGCTCTGTGCGATAACTGTACCTGCTGGTTCTGTGCTCTGCTGTTCTGTAATCTGAATATCAATAAACTTGCCTAAAGTAGTAAGTGCATCATCTTTGGTCATTCCCACAACACTTGACACTGACGCATTAGCGCCAAAATCTTGACCACGACTTATTGTTAAAGTAACCGTTGATCCCACCTGCACAGATGTACCTTCCGCAGGTTCTACACTATAAACATACCCTGGTTCTACTAAAGCACGAACTTCACCCTTCTCGTTTACATAAGTTTCACTATACTCTTTCTGGACATTCACTCGTAATCCTAAATCTTCAAGCGTTCTTTGTGCTTCAACGCCTTTATCGCTGCTTACATCCGGGATCGTAACCTGTGCTGTTCCGGTGCTTATCCAGTATTTCACAGTTGTATTGGCTTCAACCTGTGTTCCCGCAGCTGTCTCCTGACGGGAGATCCTGCCTTTTTCCTGATCGGATGCCTCCTCACCGGCCATCTGGACACCCAGATGTGCATCGTTTGCAAGTGTTTTAGCCTCTTCCTCTGTCTTGCCTACAAGATCAGGAACGGTTGCCAGACCGTCAGCTGCTGATTCCTGCTTCGCCTCTGCCTTGCTGCTGTCTGCCGCTCCGCTGCTGCCGGTTCCAAACAGTCCTGCGGCACGTCCAAGCACTACCACAAGAACGATCAGAAGGGCTGCCCCGCCGATCAATGCCGCAATCGTCAGGCCTCTTCCGGAACCATGATGCTTCTTTTTCTTTCCGGATCTATGCTCGGATCTCGGTCTGTATTCTTCCTCTGCATCATCGTAATCGTTATCGTCGTATTTTTCTTCTTCAAGTGTGGTGATCTCCGGTTTTGTGATCTGCTTCGGTGTATGTTTGATCTCACCAAGCTCTTCTTCTGAAATCACAACCGTCTTGGCATCGTTGTCAACTGTAGTAAGCTTTACAAAATCGCCCTGGGGATCGATCAGAGAATGCTTCAGGTCTGCGATCACATCCTCCATACGGCTGTAACGACGATCTACACTTTTCTGTGTACATTTCAGAATGATCTGCTCCAGACTGTACGGAAGGTCCGGTGTATAAACACTTGGCGGAACCATCTCTTCCTGCAGATGCTTGATAGCGATCGCCACAGTGGTATCTCCGTCAAAAGGAACTCTTCCTGTGACCATCTCATACAGTGTGATTCCAAGAGAATAGATATCGCTCTTCTCATCGCTGTATCCGCCTCTCACCTGCTCAGGTGAGCTGTAATGTACAGATCCCATTACATTGGAGCTGATCGTATTGGAAGATGCAGCTCTGGCAATTCCAAAGTCTGTCACCTTTACTTTACCATCTGTGGAGATAATGATATTCTGAGGTTTCACATCTCTGTGAACGATACCATGGCTGTGTGCCGCCTCCAGACCCATAGAAACCTGGATTGCGATACTTGTAGCCTCTTTAATGGAAAGCTTTCCCTTCTTGGAGATGTATTCCTTCAGAGTGATACCCTCGATCAGTTCCATAACAATGTAATAAACACCGCCGTCATCTCCTACGTCAAATACATTGACGATATTCGGATGTGTAAGACCAGCTGCCGCCTGGGCCTCACTTCTGAATTTCTTTATAAACGTGGTGTCTTCCCGAAACTCCGGTTTCAGGACCTTCACGGCAACAAAACGGTTCAGCTTATGGTCCATAGCCTTATAGACATCTGCCATTCCGCCAGTTCCGATTTTTCCTACGATCTCATAGCGCTCGGCTATGATCATTCCCGTCTTCAACATGCTTCCACCTCATTCGTGAATGGCTCTACCAGTACGACTGCAATATTATCCTTACCACCATTCTGATTTGCTTCCCGAAGGAGCGCACTGCCCTTCTGATCAATATCTGCTTCCGGATCGGATATGATCTCCTGAATCTTCTCATCTTCAACCATATTGCTGAGACCGTCTGAACACATCAGGATCGTACATCCTTTTTCAAGTTTCAGATCAAAGAAATCCACATCCACCGTTTTCTCCGCGCCAAGTGCCCTTGTAATGATGTTCTTATCCGGATGATTCCGTGCTTCCGCTTCGCTGATCTCGCCCATTCTCACCATTTCCTGTACCAGGGAATGATCTCTGGTGACCTGACGGATCCCGTCCTGGATCACATATAAACGGCTGTCACCCACATTGGCTACATAGGCATACTGATCTACAATAGTTGCCACCACCATAGTGGTTCCCATGCCCCGGAGGTTTTCGTCTTCCTGCGCACGGTTTCTGATCTCCGTGTTCGCAGCTTCGATCGCATGACGAATAACCTTCACAGGATTGTAATCCGCATCTTCGCGGATTTCATCCACAAGGATCCGTACTGCATGTGAGGATGCATAGTCACCGGCGTTATGGCCACCCATTCCGTCCGCGACTGTGAAAAGATTAGGCAGATTTCCAACCGGACCTTCAGATGCAAACACGTAATCCTGATTCATCTTCCGCTTCTGCCCTACATCAGTAGCTGAGTATATCCTCATGTCACTTCTCGCTTTCTGTTTTTTCCATGTAACTTTTTCTTAGCTGTCCACAGGCACCGTCGATATCGCTGCCCATTTCCCTTCTAATAGTAACATTAATTCCGTATTTTTCAAGTTTTATTTTGAAATTCTCCACAGCCTGTCGAGTAGACCTCACATAGGAGCGTTCCTTGATGGGATTGACCGGAATCAGATTTACATGGCAATTGATGCCTTTTATACGGCCTGCCAGCTGTCTCGCATCTTCTTCACTGTCGTTAACGCCGGCTACAAGACTGTACTCAAAGGTGATCCTTCGGCCTGTTTTGTCAAAATAATTTCTGCAGGCATCCAGAACCTCATCCATGGAATACTTATTCGCGATGGGCATCAGTTCCTGTCGTTTTTCATCATTTGGAGCATGAAGGGAAAGTGCCAGAGTGATCTGAAGCTTTTCTTCAGCCAGATCATACATCTTCGGCACGATCCCACAGGTAGAAACCGTCACATTTCTCTGACTGATCCCAAGACCGTTTTCGTCGGTAAGGATCCTGACAAAACGGACAAGATTGTCATAATTATCCATCGGCTCACCGGTTCCCATCACAACTACATTGGCCACACGTTCACCGGTATCTGCCTGGATACGGTAAATCTGATCCAGCATCTCGGACGATTTCAGGCATCTGGTCAGTCCTCCGATGGTAGATGCACAGAATCTGCATCCCATACGGCAGCCCACCTGAGAAGAAATGCACACAGAATTTCCGTGGTGATACCGCATGAGAACACTCTCGATCACATTTCCATCTTCCAGCTGGAACAGATATTTTCTGGTTCCGTCAATTTTTGAGATCCTTACATCTGCCTGGGTCAGTGCTGTGATCGGATAAGCCGAAAGCTTTTCCCTGAGGCTTTTGGAAAGATTTGTCATTTCATCCCAGGAGGTAACCAGCTGCTGGTGAAGCCATGCATAGATCTGTTTCGCCCGGAAAGGCTTTTCACCGATCTTTGTCATGAATTCCTTCAATTCCTCCATGGTCATGGATTTTACATCTGTCATTTTCTGTTATTTCCTTCTGAATCTGGCAATAAAGAATCCATCTGTCTTATGTATTCCCGGCAGAAGCTGCAGATAGCCAAGCTTCGTGGATTTACAGTGCAGTTCCTCCGGAATATACGGATCCAGGCTTTCCAGCCGGTACGGATAATTCTTTAAAAACCATAATACATTTTCTTCGTTTTCTTCCCGGGCAATGGTACATGTGCTGAAGATCAGCGTTCCATCCGGTTTCACATACTTTGCAGCCTTATCCAGGATCATTCTCTGGAGCATTACGATCTCTTCCTGTTTCTGCGGAGTTGCCCGGTATTTGATTTCCGGTTTCTTGCCGATAACTCCATAACCGGAGCACGGTACATCCGCGATCACAATATCCGCAGCCTGTTCGGAATCCGGATCATATACCGTTGCATCCTGAACTCTGGCTTCCACATTGATCACTCCGGTCCTGTGGATGTTTTCTTTGATAAGATCTGCCTTATACTGACTTACATCTCTGGCATCCACATTTCCGTAATCCCCCATTTTGTCTGCCGCATGGATGCTTTTTCCACCTGGTGCCGCGCACATGTCGATGATATGGTCACCTTTTTTCGGACTTGCAGCTTCCGCTACAAGCATAGAACTTACATCCTGCACCAGGATCTTTCCCTGAAGGAAGGTCTCAAGTGTCAAAATATGATTGTAATCGGAAATCTTCAGTGCATAGGGAAGATAAGGAGCCTGTTCTACTGTCACTCCCTGAGACTTCAAACTGGTGACGATTTCTCTCAGAGACGCCTTATGAGTACGGCACCGTACTGTGATCGGTCTTTCTGTCAGAAAATCCTCCAGGATCTTCTCCGTAGTCTTCACTCCGTAGGCTGCTTTCCATTTTTCTACCAGATATTCCGGCATGGAATATTTCACAGAAAGATAACGGACTTCGTTTTCTTCCCTGGAAGGAAGCTCCAGATCACCGATCTCTCTTGCGATCGTACGGAGCACCCCGTTGACAAAAGGCTTTAGATTATAAAAGCCTTTTCGCTGTGCCAGCTTTACCGCTTCATTGCATACTGCACTGTCCGGAACACTGTCCATAAATTTCAGCTGATATACCGCACTTCTCAGGATCTCACGGATCTGCGGTTTCATCTTGTTTACAGAAACCTTGGAAAAAGAATCGATGACATAATCAATATAGATCCTGTATTCCAGGGTTCCCTCACATACTCTTGTAATAAAGCTACGTTCCTGTTTCGGAAGAAACTGATATTTGGAAAGCGCATTCCGGATCGCAATATGGCTGTGCTCACCCTCCTCCTCGATCTGTAACAGGATCTCAAGGATCAGTTCTCTGGTATTTACTCCGCTGCTAATCACGATCTCTACCTCCTGCAAGGATAATCAGTCTCAGAAGCTGCAGAATAGATGCCGCCAGAGCTGCTACATAGGTAAGCGCTGCCGCTGTAAGTACTTTTCTTGCACCCTTTTTTTCATCTGCACCTAAGATACCTGTACTTTCCAGCATTTTAAGCGCTCTGGAAGACGCATTGATCTCAACCGGAAGTGTCACCAGCTGAAACAGTACTGCCAGTGAAAACAAAACAATTCCCAGGGTTACCAGCGGATCAATGGAAAAGATCAGTCCTGCGATAAACAGCGGCCATGAAAGCTGGGAACCAATATTTGCGGCAGGTACAATGGCTGAACGGATATTCAGTGGTGCATAATTGATCGCATCCTGGATCGCATGGCCACATTCATGTGCTGCCACCCCCACAGCCGCCAGAGAATTTCTTCCATAAATATCTTCTGAAAGGGAAACCGTTTTCGTTCTCGGATCATAGTGATCCGTAAGACTTCCGCGGATCGGAACCACCTGTACGTCTGTGATCCCAGCCGCTCTCAGGATCCTCTGTGCAGCTTCCGCACCGGTGATACCTGAATGACTCCGGACCTTTTTATAGACTGCAAAGGTACTGCGCAGCTTCGCGGATGCCGCAAGAGAAAGAAGCATTCCGATCACGAGCAAAAGAATCGTGGGGTCCATTCCCCATCCGTAATAACCATATCCGTACATAACTCATCACTCCCTGGAATCTCTGAACATGTCTCCTGGTTTCAACTGATATCCCCGAAGGAACGCATCCGTTTCCATACGTTTTTTGCCTTCCAGCTGCACTTCATGGAGCACGAGTACCTTCTGGCCGCATGCTACCTGGATTCCTCCTTTGTCAGTGGCTATCACAGTTCCCGGTGCTTCCTGTGCCTGTTTTTCCAGAACAGAGCTCTTCCAGACCTTCAATGTTTTTCCATTGATAAAGGTAAAAGCGCTTGGCCATGGATCAAGGCCTCTTACCAGACGCTCCAGTTCTTCCGCATTTTTGCTGAAATCCAGAAGCCCCATTTTTTTGGAGATCATGGCAGCATATGGTGTTGGACTCTCCTCCGGCTGTTTCTCGCGGTTTGCAGTTCCGTCAAAAATGGACGGTAAAGTCTGTACCAGAAGCTCTGCACCTGCCTGTGCGAGCTTATCAAACAAGCTTCCACCTGTCTCATCTTTGGCAAGCGGAACCACGATCCTGGAAATCATATCACCGGTATCCAGACCGGTTCCCATCTGCATAATGGTAACGCCGGATTCTTTTTCACCGTCGATCACCGCCTGCTGGATCGGTGCAGCTCCACGATATTTAGGAAGCAGAGACGCATGGATATTGATACATCCGAATCTCGGCATATCCAGGATGCTCTTTGGAATGATCTGCCCGAATGCCGCAACAATGATGATGTCCGGTGCAAGATTTTTCAGTTCTTCCACAAATTCAGGATCTCTTACCTTCACCGGCTGCAGTACCGGGATCCCGTGTTTCAGTGCTTCTTCTTTTACAGGAGTAGGCATCATAGTTTTGCCTCTGCCCTTCGGTTTGTCCGGCTGTGTGATCACAGCCTCCACTTCATATCCGTTCTCTGCCAGTGCTGCAAGAGGCGCCACCGCAAAGTCCGGAGTTCCCATATAAATAATCTTCATAGTATCCCGCCTTTAGTCTTCTTCATCATAAGTTACCTTGTGAAGTTCTCCCTCCACAAGTTCTGTATACATTTTTCCATCCAGATGGTCAATCTCATGACAGAACGCTCTTGCCAGAAGGCCCTCTCCCTCGTAGATCTGTTCGTCCATATTTACATCAAGTGCTTTTACCTTCACATAGTTCGGACGTGTTACCTGTCCTGCCATTCCCGGAACGCTCAGGCATCCCTCGTCACCGGTCTGCTCGCCGCTTGTCTCAAGGATCTCCGGATTGATCAGCACGATCGGGCCCTCACCTACATCGATGACAACGATACGTTTCAGGATTCCTACCTGTGGTGCAGCGAGGCCAACACCCATTGCATCATACATGGTATCCAGCATATCTGTGATCAGTTCCCCGATCCTCGGTGTCATTTTGTCTACTGTCCGGGATTTTTTTGTCAGTACAGAATCCCCCTGTACACGGATTGTTCTAAGTGCCATTTTTCTTCTCCTTTAATTCATATCAAATTGAATGTATATTTTCCGGAATCCGGAATTTATCTCTATATATTTCTCCAGCTTCTCTCTGACTGCTGTGAGAAAGCAGATATCCCTGTGCTTCAGATGGATCACCTGACGATAAACATCCTTTACCTTACCTACCGATGCAGCTGCAGGTCCGATCATGTGAAGCTCTTCCTTCGGGCTTACCCTGCGGATAAAAACTTCTATATAATACATGGCATTTTTCAGAAGTTCTTCATCCTGGCAGGCGCCAAAAACAGTCATCATATGGGCTGCCGGCGGATAGTCCAGAAGCATCCGATACCCCATTTCTTCTTTATAAAATTTCTTATAATCCTGAATAGCCGCAGCCTGGATACTGTAATGCTCAGGCTGATATGTCTGGATCACCGCCTGCCCCGGCCGATTCCCTCTGCCGGAACGTCCAACTGCCTGAGTCAGAAGCTGGAATGTACGCTCCCCGCAGTGATAGTCATCCATATTCAGTGAAAGATCTGCTGCAATCACTCCTACCAGAGTCACATTCGGAAAATCATGTCCCTTGACGATCATCTGGGTCCCCACCAGAATATCTGCCTCATGCTTTGCAAAAGAAGCCAGGATCTTCTCATAGCTGTCCTTGGTCCTTGTGGTATCAAAATCCATTCGAAGTACCCTGGCTTTCGGGAATTCTTTTTCAATGACCTTCTCGATCTGCTGGGTTCCTGCCTTAAATCCGCCAATGTGCGGTGAACCACAGGACGGACAGATTTCCGGTTTCACAGTCTCATAGCCACAATAATGACAGATCAGACGATTGCCATTGTGTTCACTTAGAGATACATCACAGTGGGGACATTTCATAACGTGACCGCAGGCTCTGCAGGAAACAAAGCCCGCATATCCTCTCCGGTTCAGAAACAGCATGGCCTGTTCTCTTCTTTCAAGGACCTGCTCCAGATCCCTCTTCAGCTCCAGACTCAGTACCGAGCGGTTTCCTTTCTTTAATTCTTCCCGAAGATCCACGATCGATACCTGTGGAAGAGGCCTTTCCTCATAACGTGCGTTTAACTTTACCAGAAGATATTCTCCGTCACAGGCATGACTGTAGGCTTCCAATGACGGAGTGGCTGATCCCATGACCACACGGGCATGTTCCATTCGTGCCCTCTCAATGGCAGTCTCACGTGCATGGTACCTTGGCGTATTCTCACTTTTGTAGGTGGGTTCATGCTCTTCGTCGATAACGATCAGTCCCAGATCTGAAAACGGTGTGAACAGTGCGGATCTGGGTCCTACCATCACCTGGATCTCACCACGTTTTGCTCTTTTGAACTGATCATAACGTTCTCCCTGGGAAAGTCTGGAGTTCAGAACCGAAACCTTATCTCCAAACATGGCATAAAAGCGCCTGACTGTCTGATAAGTAAGCGCGATCTCAGGGATCAGCACGATCGCCTGTTTTCCCTCCTCCAGTACCTTCTGGATCAGGCGCATATAAACCTGGGTCTTTCCACTTCCGGTCACTCCGAAAAGAAGTGCAGGCCTTGGGTCCGGCTCCTGCCATTCCCGAAAAATCTGCTCTGCCGCCAAAAGCTGTTCCTGGTTCAGACTCAGTTCCATGTTCTCCTTCACCAGGCCGAGCCCCTCGGGAATGCGATACATTTCCTGACTTTCAATAGTTATCAGACCTTTTTTTTCAAAAAAATCAAGAACGGAAATGCCGGCCCCAAGCTCTTTGGAGGCATAGGTATAATCCAGGCTCCCGGCCTCCAGGATTGCCCGAAGGAACCGCTCACGTGCTTTAAAGCGGCTGCCTTCCAGCTTGCCAAGAAGTGCCTGTCCCTCTTCCTTTTTCCCTGTAAAAAGGATCAGTCTTTTCTCTTTTGCACGGACCTTGTCTTTTACAGGCAGAACTGTTTTCAGTGCCTGGATCATGGTGGAGCCATAGGTCTCCTTCATCCAGGCCGCAAGTGCGATCAGCCGGGATTCTGTTGTCTCACTGTCTGTGGACACTCCCCGGATCTCCTTGAGCTTTGACGCATCATATTTTGCCGTTCCGGAGATCCCGGTCACATAGCCTTTCCGAAGGGTATTTCCCTTTCCGAAGGGCACTGTGACCACAACTCCGGGTTTTATTGCCTGCACCAGCTCCTCAGGTACACGATACTGAAAATCCCGGTCCAGCTTTTCATGAGAAATATCAATGATCACATCTGCATAGATCATCCATTTACGCTTTCTGATCTTCTTCCAGGATCTCCCGGATCAGTACACGCTCATCCATGGGATATTTCTTACCCTTGATCTCCTGATAATCCTCATGGCCCTTTCCGGCAAGGACGATAATATCTCCCGGCTCACCGTGATGGATCGCGTAGGCGATCGCCTCTTTACGATCCGGGATCTCTACATATTTTCCATCTGTTTTTGCCATTCCGATCTTGATATCATCGATGATGGCCTGTGGATCCTCATCTCGCGGATTATCTGAAGTAATGATGGTCAGATCTGCCATCTTTCCTGAAACCTCACCCATCTCATAACGGCGCAGCTTGGAACGGTTTCCGCCACAGCCAAACAGGCATACCAGTCTGTGCGGATCATATTCCTTCAGTGTTCCGAGAAGGCTCTCCAGCGCCATGGCATTATGTGCGTAATCGATCATCAGTGTGAATTCGTCAGATACCTTGATCATCTCAATACGGCCTTTGACCCTGGCCACCTTCAGAGCTTTGATGATATTCTCCTCGGATACCTTAAAATGGCGGCAGATGGCAATGGCAGTCAGAGAATTGTAAATGCTGAACTTACCTGGAATATCGATCTCCACAGGAAAATCCATAAGTCCCTTAACATGATAGGAAATTCCCAGATAGCCCTTTCTTCCAACGAGTCTGGCGTCCTCTGCACGGAGATCTGCTTTTTCGGAAAATCCATAGGTTTCAAGTTTACAGGTGTGGCCTTCGATAATGCGGTCAAAGTGTTCATCGTCACGATTTACGATACCAACCTTACACTGTCTGAGAAGCATGGATTTGCAGTGCAGATAATCATCAAAGTCCTTGTGCTCATTCGGTCCGATATGATCTGGTTCAATATTTGTGAAAATTCCAAAATCAAACACAAATCCCTGGGTCCTGTGAAGCATCAGTCCCTGTGAGGAAACCTCCATAACGACCGCATCGCAGCCTGCTTCTACCATATCATGAAAATATTTCTGTACCATATAGGATTCCGGTGTCGTGTTGGCTGCCGGGATATGCTTCTCCCCGATAACAGCCTCGATGGTTCCGATCAGACCAACCTTATATCCGGCATTCTCAAGGATCGATTTCACCATATAGGTTGTAGTTGTTTTTCCTTTGGTTCCGGTGATACCGATGGTTTTGAGCTTTTCTGCCGGATGTCCGAACCATGCTGCTGAAATAAAGGCCATGGCGTAACGGGTATCCTCTACCTGGATCACTGTCACATCCTCCGGTGCCTCCACCGCTTCTTCCACGATGAGTGTCTTCGCACCCTTTGCCACAACATCAGGTATAAATTTATGTCCATCCACGACCGCACCTCTGATGCAGATAAAAAGGCTCCCTTCTTCTACTTTGCGGGAATCATATACAACAGAAGAAACCTCCTGCTCTGTACTTCCCTGAAGGCATTTGTATTCAAGATGTTCCAATAAGGATAAAAGATTCATTTTTCTCCTCCATCTTCCCTTTTTCCGGTCTGACGGGCAGCACACCGGAGGCGGGAAATATACTGTTCTTGTTTTCTGTACATACCATATAGAATAGCACACCTCCCCCCTGTTTTCAACGTTTCTTTGAGGTACGGCCGCCTTGTAAAATATCAGCTTGTTACTGTTCACTCCGTTCTCAGTAACATCAGCTTTTTCCATAAATATCCGCATATTTTTTCCGGAGCCAGATGCCGCCCAGCACAGTCACCAAAGCTGTCACTGCCAGAAGCGTCCACAAATCCCTCCTGGTATCATCTCCGGTCTTCGGATGTGTGGACGCAGTTCTTGCCATCTGTATCTGACCGGAAGCCGGACCCTGGTCATCTCCCTGCAAAGGCAGCCCTTCTTCCGGCGTAATAGCCACCTCTCCTTTTACCATGACAGAAGCGGAGGCCTCCATCAATCGCTCTCCGGTTTCCTGGCTTGTGACCGTCACCTGGTTAAAAAGCTTCTGATCCGCTGTTTTTCCCGGGATCTTCACCACAGCCTGAAGAGAAACTGCCTCTCCCGGCGGGATTTGTTGGATCATTGCCTTTGTACGGCTGCTGTTGAGCGTTACACCTTCCTGCTCCAGAAACTGTGCATGGATCCCTGCTGCCTGAAAGCGCTCCGTTCCCACAACCGAATGAAGCGTTTTTTCACCGGTATTCACGATACATATCTGATAGGTCACAGTCTCACCCGGTGCAGCGGTTTCTTTGTCTGCAGTTTTCTTTACAGAAAGATCCGCCTTCAGTGCCTCCAGACCATTTATAGTGGAAGCGTTCTTCCGGATCACCTCCTCCACTCTGTCCTTCACCCTGGCCTCTGCTTCCACCTGGTGCTCCAGATCTTTTTCCTGTTCATCCAGAAGCGGCGCCTGTACATAAAAGCTCCTGCTCTCTCCGGCTTTTAATTCTGCAAATTCCGCCACAGCCCCTTCTGTTAGAAGGCCTTCTGCATCTTCCCACAGCTGCCGGATCTTAGGGCATGAAAGGCTGCTGGTCAGACGGATATCTGCAAGATCCAGCTTTCCGATATTAGTAATCTCCACCTGATAACGGATGGTCTGCCCTGCTTTCATTTTTTTATTCTGTGCAATTACCGACAATTCCATATCAGCCTCAGCAGCCTCCACGTCCAGCATAGGCGAGATTCCCTCTGCGATCACCAGCTCTTCCCCGTTTTCTTCTGTCATGAGAAAGGTTCCCGCACCGGTACAGTCCTTCTGAAGCGGTTCCTCCTGAGTCACAGGATAACTGCTTTTCTCTGCCGGAAAACGGTATTCCTGCCGCAGAATCAGCGGGATACGGAAAAAAATCTCATCCTGCCCGTTCTGCTCCACGTTCAGCACGCTTTCCAGCTTTGTGATCTCTGTAGCTTCACCGCTCTGGCTCCTTACAGAAATCTGCCGTGCAGCCATATTTTTCGGGACAGAATCCGTTTCCGGAACAAAATACTCAGAAATATACGTGACCAGCGTCAGTTTTTGAATCTCCTCAGACTCATATTCCTCTTCGTCACCTACATTTTCTTCTCCGGACGCCGTTCCTTCCGGTGTGAGCGGACCCGTTTTCTCCTGCTCTTCATCCTCCGGCTGTACTGTTTCCCCGGATGCCAGCTGCTCCACGTGCTCATATGCTTCCTCCATTTCTATTCCGATTCCTTCCACAACCTTATCCACCGGCAATTCCTGTTCTGCCTTCTCTTCCTGCTGCAAGTCATCCTCATCCTTTGGAAGTTCCTGTTCTGGCTCTTCTTCCTGCTGCAAGTCATCCTCCGGCAGCTCCTGTTCTGACTCCTTTTCCTGCTGCAAGTCATCCGCCGGTAGCTCCTGTTCTATCTCTTCTTCCTGCTCCACCGATGGATCTTCAATCTTCTGAAGTTCATCGTCCCACTTCTCATTTTTCTCCTTATCCTCCGAAAACCTTCTCCCGGACAGCCATTCATTCAGGCCGCGAATCCGGATCCCAAGCTCCGCCTGTCCGGATTCTATGTCTTTCCAGAACACACTCTGATCGATAAACGGTGCCTGTCCCGGCAAAAAATCTGCTCCCAGAGTCAGCTCCGATTCTATTGTTCCTCCCAGCATGGCTCCTGCCAGCACTGTCACAATTCCGACTTTCTTCATCTGTTTCCATATTCTGTTTTTCATGGCTCTTCCTCATTTCTGCCTGATCTGGCATTTCTTATACACATGTTTTTTTTACAGAAACTTACTTTTCCACAGACAAAGGCATCCCTCCCCGGCAAATGGTGCATGATCAATATTTTTTTCGATAAAATAAAATGGATTTCTGCATCGAAATGATGCGTGAACAGATCCCGCAGGATGCAGGATCAAGACTTTTTCAATGTATCACATTTTCAGACCATGCGCAACCGGATATAAAAATTATAAAGTTTGTTTAAACTTTCTTTATAAATTTTCCATTTCTTTTAGATTAACGACATATTTTAAACATATTTTCTCTATATAATAGGTGTTGGATAGATGAAAAACCACTCTCTATCTCCCCCCTCAAAAAATAGTAGGAATCAAACCGTCTGACTGGATCAGGCGGTTTTTCCTGTCTCGGAAAACACTCGATTTTCTATTGCATTTCCCACATAGGTCTTTTATAATAAAATATAATACTCGTGCATCGTTTTCGATGTACTCGTTACTGAATACAGTAACTGATTTCATTCCAATTTTTAAGAGAAACGAGGTATTTCCTATGAGCGAAAAAACCGTAGTAGTTGCATTAGGCCACCGGGCACTTGGCACCACACTTCCAGAGCAAAAAACAGCTACAAAACTCGCAGCGAAGGTAATCGCAGATCTGGTAGAGGAGGGAACCCGCGTAGTGATCTCCCACAGCAACGGTCCGCAGGTAGGGATGATCCACACCGCAATGAATGAATTCGGTAAGGCACATCCTGATTATACATTTGCACCAATGTCCGTATGTTCCGCCATGAGCCAGGGTTATATCGGCTATGACCTTCAGAACGCCATCCGTGCTGAGCTTATCTCCAGAGGAATCTACAAACCGGTCAGCACAGTTCTGACACAGGTTGTCATCGATCCATACGATGAAGCATTTGCAGAGCCGGAGAAGATCATTGGACGTGTTCTTAACGCAGAAGAGGCCGAAGCTGAAGAAGAAAAAGGAAACTTTGTCACAAAGGTGGACGAGGGCCAGTACAGACGTATTCTTGCAGCACCGAAGCCACAGAAGATCGTAGAGATTGAAACCGTAAAGGTCCTCTCTGCAGCAGAGCAGATCGTCATTGCCGCAGGCGGCGGCGGAATCCCGGTTCTTGAGCAGGGAACTCAGCTGAATGGTGCCAGCGCCATCATCGAGAAAGACCTGGCAGCAGGACTTCTTGCAGAAGAACTGAACGCTGACACTCTGATGATCCTTACAAGCGTCGAGAAAGTAAGCCTTGACCATAATACGGATCACGAATCTTATCTGGATACTATTTCCACAGAAGATGCCAAGAAATATATTGCCGGCAAACAGTTTGCGGCAGGCTCCATGCTTCCTAAGATCGAAGCAGGTGTTTCCTTCGTGGAGAAGGGAACCGGACGCCGTACCATCATCACAGACATGGCCCATGCAAAAGACGGCTACCGTGAGAAGACCGGAACTATCATTAAATAATCATTTTACGGACTCAGAATACAAAGTGAACTATAAAACTTCACTTTACATAAAAATATCCCGCAGACGGCTGCTGGTCTTACCTGCAGCTCTGCGGGATATTTTTATACTGTCTGGCTGCCCGATCACTGTTCCACAGTTGATCGGGCAGCCAGCATTTACATAGATTTTCGCTCAGCGATCTCAGCCATCTTCGCCTCATTCAGGCGGGTATCTCCATGGACACGGCTGTAGGAAAGATATCCGTTCATACGGTCGATCTTGGTCAGATTTCTGGAACCGCAGACAGGGCATACATCCATCTCCAGTTCCTCATGGCCACAATCGTCACAGTATGCAAGAGAAAGGTTCACTCCCTCATAATATCCCAGATCCATGGCTCTGCGGATCAGTGTACGGATAGCTTCCTTATTGTAGCCGATCGGATAACGTACATACTGAATCTTACCGCCATTGCAGAGCTCCCAGAAACGTCCCTCCAGATCCTGTTTCTCGATCGGAGTCACATCCTCTGTTACATGGCAGTGGAAGCTGTTGCTCACATATGGTCTGTCAGAAACGCCCTCAATGATTCCATACATCTTACGGAACTGCTCTACCTGCAGGCCACAAAGACTCTCTGCCGGTGTTCCGTAGATCGCATAAAGATAACCATCTTCCTTCTTGTACTGATTTACCTTGTCATTGATATATTTCAGAACCTCCAGAGCAAACGCCCCATCCTCTGCAATGGATTTGCCATTGTAAAGTTCCTGAAGCTCATTTAACGCTGTGATACCGAAGGAAGCTGTCATAGGCTTCAGGATCTTGCCAATCTTTTCATTCGGTTTCAGATGTCCGCCGTAGAAACCGCCTTCACAGTATGCAAGCGGGTTGGTGGATGCACGCATCTGTCCCAGATATTCGTAAGTGCGGATATGCAGGTTACGGATCATTTCCAGATAGAAATCCAGAACCTCATAGAAATCTCTGCTCTCCGCTCTGGCCTTTGCAAGGATCATCGGAAGATGAAGGCTTACCGCACCAATGTTAAAACGTCCCACAAAAACAGGCGTATCATTCTCATCCGCCGGCTCCATACCGCCACGCTCATACCACGGACTTAAGAAAGCACGGCATCCCATCGGGCTGATGACCTTCTTGTATTTCCTGTACATACTGGAAATATAGCCTGCGCCGGACATAGACAACCAGTCCGGATACATGGTTTTGGAGGAACACTCCACACCAGCCTCAAAAATATCCTCACAGCACTTTCCGGGACCATGGATCTCTTTGTCATAAAGGAATACGATCTTCGGGAAAAGTACCGGTTTCTTGTGTCCGGCCTTACCCTGTCCTCCCTGATGGACCTCAAGAAGGGAAATCGTACACATCTTCTCAAACTGCTCGGTTCCAAGACCAAGTGTCACCGTAACAAACGGATAATCACCTCTGGAAGAACCGACGGTATTCAGCTTGTACTCAATTCCCTGCCAGCCCTGGTCATAATCCCTGCGGACCTTATCAAGAGCATACTCAATAGCTCTCTCCTCACGGCCACTCCAACTCTCATCCGAGTATTTCATAAATTCGGAAATATATTTATCATAGCTCTTCTTTGCATACGGTGCCAGGATCTTATCAACCTCCGGCACTGTAAAGCCACCATACTGCTGTGCTGCTGTACTGAGAATGATATCCCCCATAACATCAAAGGCTGTATCCAGAGTCTTCGGCTCGTTATACCAGACATTGCCCATCTCAAAACCGCCACTTAAAACAGCTGCCACATCGAACAGACAGCAATTCATGGTATCCAGACGTGCAGACTGGTCATGAATATAAATGTAGCCGTCCTTACATGCCTGAAGCTCATTACGGTTCATAAAAAACTTCCGATAGAGTTCCTTGTTCAGCTCATTAAAAATCAGGCTTCGTTTCGTGGCAACAAGGGCGCTGTCTGTATTGGCATTACTTTTATCACCGATATAACGGATCGCCTGACTCTTGGTATAGACATCATCCATCATATGGATAAAATCCAGCTTGTAATTCCGATAATCACGGTAGCTCTTGGCAACTGCCGGATTCACACGCTCCAGAGCCCCCTCCACGATGTTGTGCATCTCCTGGATCTCGATCTCATTCTTTCCAAGGGAATCCGCATGCTCCTGGGCAAAACGGCAGATAAAATCCTTCTCCTCGTCTGAAAAAGTATAAAGAATACGCTCTGCGGATTTGTTCACGGCAGCCACGATCTTCTGCGGATTAAACTCCTCTCTTGTCCCGTCTTTCTTGATCACATATAACATTGCTCATCCCTCCCTGTGCTATATATAAGTCGCTACGCAAAATACTATATATAGTACCTATATCCTCTATATATTGTTTTTCATCTATATGTTGTGCTAGGCATGAGTATAACACAGCTGAGGAGAAAAGAAAAGGGATATTTCTGTATACACGAAAATACAGACACTTAGCACTGCCTGATCTCACTGCAGAAATATTCTCACAAATTCGTTCCGATCCAATCTGCAAGAAAATCCCATAACTTCGGAAGCAGAATGGCCAGTGTCACTATAAACCATATGATCCAGCCTGCCCCGCTGCTTTTCTGATCTTTTTTTTGCTGTTTTTTTCCCTGATCTAAAACTTCTGCACGATTTCTGCCCACCGTTGTTTTATTCCCGGTATTAACTGCCGCTGCAGTCTTACGTCCGGCTGCTGCACCTGTATTCCGGCTTCCGGTTAGATTCCGATTCAAATCGGTATTGCGGCTTGCATTCGTATTCCGGTTTATGTTTGTATTCCGGTTTGCGTTCGTATTCCGGTTTACGTTTCCGTTATGTTGTGTTGTTTGATCAGCATCCTGTCCATACTGCCGCATCATATCCCGCACTTTGGCGGAAGCATGTTTATAATGTATCTCCCGGGGCTCATTCAGATGATATAACACCTCATCATTTCTGTAAGGCATCCCACATAATGAACACCTGCCATTTACAACCTTCCCCCCACAAACCTGACACCTTTGACCTGCCATAAACTCCCTCCATTCTATCCGTCAAAACGGATATTTATATTTCCATCGTAAACATAAGCATTCTTTTTTCAGTATATCACACCAGGCATTTAATACCCAGTATTTTTCTACGATACCCCAAAAGACTTCCCCTCTCATTATATTGCCACTCCACCCATTTTCTGTTATAATACCCCACAGAGCAATAAGCCTAAAAATCATCAGGAGGAGCCGATAATGAATACAATCACAATCCCCGCAACCTATCATGCAGACCTGAACCTCCATGACACACAGATTGCGATCAAAACAGTAAAAGATTTCTTCCAGCAGACACTCTCCCAGAAGCTGAACCTTCTTCGAGTATCCGCTCCAACATTTGTAGCACCGGAATCCGGCCTTAACGACAACCTTAATGGTGTAGAGCGCCCGGTAAGCTTTGATATCAAGGCTATCGAAGGAAGCAACGCCGAGATCGTACACTCCCTTGCCAAATGGAAACGCTACGCACTGAAAAAATACGGATTTTCTCACGGAGAAGGTCTTTACACAGATATGGTAGCCATCCGCCGGGATGAAGATCTGGACAATATCCACTCTGTTTACGTAGACCAGTGGGACTGGGAAAAGATCATCTCCAAAGAAGAACGTTCCATGGAGACTCTCAAGGAAACCGTACGCACCATTTACAGTGTCCTTCGTAAAACTGAGAAATACATGGCTGTACAGTATGACTACATCGAGGAGATCCTTCCAAAGGATATCTTCTTTATCACAACTCAGGAGCTTCTTGACATGTATCCGGACTGCACACCGAAGGAACGTGAATATCGGATCACCCGTGAAAAGGGCGCTGTCTTCCTTATGAAAGTCGGCAAAACCCTCACCAACGGCGAGCGCCACGACGGACGTGCCCCGGACTATGATGACTGGGAACTGAACGGTGATATCCTCGTGTACTATCCGGTACTTGACATTGCCCTTGAGCTTTCCTCAATGGGAATCCGTGTTGACGAGGACGCACTTGACCGCCAGCTCACCGAAGCAGGCTGTGATGACCGAAGAGATCTTCCATTCCAGAAGGCCATCCTGAACAAAGAGCTTCCGTACACCATCGGTGGTGGTATCGGACAGTCCAGGATCTGTATGTTCTTCCTTCGTAAAGCACACATCGGAGAAGTACATGTCTCTCTCTGGCCGAAGGAGATCACAGATGCTGCAGAGACACACGGACTTCAGCTTCTCTAAAACAGCCTACAGATTTATTTATAATTTTTGCGGAAACGAGGTAATAACGTGAACATTCTGTTTTTTCTGATTCCCAAAAGCGAAGTAGCCTACATCTTTGAGGATGAAACTCTTCGCCAGACCCTCGAAAAAATGGAGCACCGCAAGTACTCCTGCATTCCTATCCTCACCATGGATGGCAAATATCTTGGCACTATCTCAGAGGGAGATCTCCTCTGGGGCATGCGCCGTGCAGATATCCACGACATCAAGGAAACAGAAGGAATCCCGATCATGGCGATCCCACGTCGCGCCACCTATAAACCAGTCCATGCAGATTCCAATATGGAAGATCTCCTGGATCGCGCCATTAATCAGAACTTCGTGCCGGTGGTAGATGACCAGGGCTCCTTCATCGGGATCATAACCAGAAAATCTATCATCAAATACTGTTACAACGAAATAAAAGCCGCACAGAAAACTGCCGGTGAAGAAATCCACTGAGCAGCGGAAAGAAAAAGGATTTTTTTGCAACTAGCACTACAAAAAACGGATGCTTTATCTCCTGCAGCATTTCCACAGGAGGATAAAGCATCCGTTTTTAATATTCTTATATTTATAATGTCATTATAATGTCTTTGAAAGAAACTCTCGAAGTCTCTTATTCTTTGGATTTGCAAAGAATTCCTTAGGAGAATTTTCTTCCTGGATCTTTCCTTCATCAATGAAGAGGACTCTGGTTGCCACCTCGCGGGCAAAGCCCATCTCATGAGTTACCACAACCATGGTCATGCCGGATTTTGCAAGCTCCTGCATCAGTTCCAGGACCTCTCCTACCATCTCCGGATCAAGAGCAGATGTAGGCTCATCAAACAGCATCACGTCCGGGTTCATGGCAAGAGATCTTGCAATGGCGATACGTTGCTTCTGACCGCCGGAAAGCATGTCCGGATAGGAATCTGCCTTATCCGGAAGACCTACTCGCTCCAGAAGCTCCAGTGCCGTTTTTTCAGCCTCTTCCTTACTCATAAGATTCAGAGTCACAGGTGCGAGCATAATGTTCTCTTTTACTGTCTTATGTGGAAAAAGATTAAACTGCTGGAATACCATTCCGATCTTCTGACGATGACGGTTGATATCCACCTTGGAATCTGTGATGTCGGTTCCCTCAAAGAGGATTTTTCCCCCGGTCGGCTCCTCAAGGAGATTCAGAGAACGGAGAAATGTGGATTTACCACATCCGGATGGTCCGATGATGGCTACTACTTCACCTCTGCGGATCTGTGTGGTGATCCCGTTGAGAACCTGATTGCCGCCATAGGCCTTTTCAAGTCCCTGTACATCCAGAAGCACTTCATTACTTACGCTCATTGGTTCTCAGCCTCCTTTCAAGTCTTCCTACCAGATAGGTAAGGAAGCAAACGATCACAAGATAGATCGCAGCTACTGCCAGCAGCGGGAACAATGCACTGTAGGTCTGGCTTCGGATAATATCGCCGCCACGGGTCAGATCCATAAGTCCGATATAACCACTGATAGAAGTCTCCTTCAAAAGTACGATCAGCTCGTTTCCCAGAGCAGGCAGGATGTTCTTGACCGCCTGTGGAAGAATGATCTTGGTCATAGTCTGTGTATAGTTAAGGCCCAGGCTCCGTCCTGCCTCAAACTGTCCCTGGTCAATGGACATGATACCGGAGCGGACAATCTCAGCCACGTATGCAGCGGAGTTCATACCAAAGGCGATAATGGCAACGACCATCTTACCTGGATCTACGGTTGCAAAAATAACATAATATACGATCAGCAGCTGTACCATCGTTGGTGTACCGCGGATCACGGTCAGATAAACACGACAGATCACATTAAGGATCTTAAGCTTACCTGTCTTATCATGTGTGGAACGGACAATAGCAATGACAAATCCCAGAAAAATACCAAGAAGTACGGCAAAAAATGTAATGATGATGGTATTTTTCAGACCGGATAAAATGAACTGCCAGCGATTGTCGTCCAGAAAGTTAAACTGAAACTGTTCAATAAGACTCAAAATTTCCACCCTTTCCAAAACTACAGGTTCCGAAATCCGGAAAACATACCCGGATATCCGGAACCTGATCATTCGCTACTGAACTCTGCAACGGATATCGGTTTCTCAGCTTATCCGTTCAGAATCCTCTGATTTCTCTGTACAAAATTATTTCTTTACGATAACAACCTGCTCTGCAGTTGTGTACGGATCAGTGAAATCAACGCTCTTTTTACGATCCTCTGTTACTGTCATTCCTGCAGCACCGAAATCAGCTTTTCCGGATTTAACAGCATTTACGATCGCATCAAACTCCATATCCTCGATCTTCAGCTCATATCCAAGCTTGTCGCAGACAGCCTGAGCGATATCAGCATCGATACCTACGATCTTATCTCCGTCATAGTATTCGTATGGCTGGAAGGTTGCGTTTGTTGCCATGGTAAGAGTTCCTTTGGAGTGATCTGCATCCTTAGGAGTCTCATATGGTGTCTTACCTGCATCATCACCGATATAGTTATCTCTGATGGAATCCAGAGTTCCGTCATCCTTCAGCTCCTTCAGAGCCTCGTTAAACTCTTTGGTAAGGTCTGCATTATCTTTGGAAAGACAGATTGCATACTCCTCTTTGTCAAAAATGCCCTCAACGATCTCAAGATCATCATTTTTCTCAACAAATTTCTTAGCAGGCTCGCTGTCGATCACTACACAGTCAATCTTGCCCTGTTTCAGAGCCATAACGGCATCGTTACCTTTGTTGTATCTCTCTACTGTTGCGTCTTTAACCTCTGTAGCGTCTGAATCACCGGTTGTTCCAAGCTGAACACCGATCTTCTTACCCTCCAGATCATCTGCGCTCTTGATCTCATCTGCTGCAAAAACAGCGGATGTCATAGAAACTGTCATAGCTGCTGCAAGTGCAAGTGCCATAAATTTTCTCTTCATTTTTTCTTCCTCCTGAATTCTATGTACTTTACGTTAACTGTCTCTCTGCTTCTGTCAGTCCAATGTTACTGTTCACTTCGTGACCAGCAACACGCTCCGCGATGCACAGAAATCATGCTTTTGCATGATTTCGCGCCGAGATTCTCGGGTTTTCTGTGACCTGTGGTCACAAAAAACACCTCGCGGAATATTACCAGTGAACAGTAACAGCACAATCCGTAATGTACAGCATAATTATACATCTCCATGCATATTACTTTGTTTTATGATACCATGTTTCTGACAAAATGCAAGCACATAAAATCCATAAATACAAAAATCCACTTCTAATTTACCGGAATTCCACAGGGAAAATTCACTTTTCGATAACAATTGTCCAATATACTATACTATTAAAGGCAACAAATGGAAAAAACCTGCGTGTTTTTTCCATGGGGGCTTGTGCTCCAACAGAAAAAACAAGTATAATATTCATAAACAAGAGGAGGTTACTATTATGAAATTCACGAAAATGCACGGCATTGGAAACGATTATGTATATGTAAACTGTTTTGAGGAAACTGTTAAGGATCCGGCCGCAGTGGCAAAATTTGTCAGCGACCGTCATTTTGGCATTGGTTCCGATGGTCTGATCCTGATCCGCCCGTCTGAGATTGCAGACTGCGAGATGGATATGTACAATCTGGACGGCTCTCAGGGTGCCATGTGCGGAAACGGTATCCGCTGCGTTGCCAAATATGTCTATGACCACGGCATTGTGGACAAAACTTCTTTAAGCATCGCCACAAGAAGCGGTATCAAATATGTGGATCTTACCATCCGCGACGGCAAGGCCTCCATGGTAAAAGTCAACATGGGCTCCCCGATCCTCACTGCAAAAGAGATCCCGGTGGTTGCCGAAACCGAGCATGTGATCGACGCTCCCATCACCGTCGACGGAAAAGAATATCACATGACCGCAGTTTCCATGGGTAATCCTCATGCCATCATCTATGTAGACGATGTGGACAGCCTTGACCTGGAAAAGATCGGCCCGTCCTTTGAAAATCACGTATGCTTCCCGGACAGAGTCAACACTGAGTTTGTTCAGGTGATCGACCGCCACACCGTAAAGATGCGTGTATGGGAGCGTGGCTCCGGAGAAACTCTTGCCTGCGGCACAGGCGCCTGCGCAGTTACGGTAGCTTCCATCCTCAATGACAAGGTTGACGGCAGCAAGCCGGTTACTGTACAACTTCTTGGCGGAGACTTAAACATCTCCTGGGAAAGAGATGAAAACCTTGTATATATGACAGGACCTGCAACTACGGTGTTTGACGGAGAGATCGATCTTGGATTTTTAGGTGAATAAATGAAAATGGAGGGAGCTTTTCGAAGCTCCCTCCTGCGTATTTTATTTCCGCATATCCCCTCTTCAAATAAATACCAGAACCCTCTCCACGATAAACACCGCCGCACATGCCAGCAGGGCTACTGTGATCAGGCTTTTTTCCTTATATGCAGCAATAAGTGCTACCAGGAAACCTGCTGCACCGGAGATGATGCTGTCTGTGGCCTTCAGGATGGCCGGGAAGGTCATGGCTGCCAGACAGGCATATGGCACATAATACAGAAAGGACTTGATAAACGGGCTTCTGATCTCGTTTTTTGCAAGAGCAAGGGGCAGCATACGGATGAGATAGGTGACAATTGCCATCACCAGGATATAAAGATATACATTATGACTCATGAACGGCTTCCCCTTTCTCTTCCAGCGGGCAGAAATAAGCTGCCAGGCCTGCTATCAGAAGTGTTGTAATAATGATCATAAATCCGGATGATACCTGTTTTAACACCGGTGTCACCGCAAAAACAGTGCTGACTGCCATGGATGCCGCAACAACCCCAAGAACCGGTCTGCTCTTTTTGGACGGCGGGATGATGATGGCCAGGAACATTCCGTAAATGGCAACGCTCAACGCACTAAGCATAAAATCCGGCAAAAGGCTTCCGGAGATTCCTCCTGCCAGAGTTCCAAGAGTCCATCCGGGAATTGCCACGCACATGGCTCCGTAATTATAAAATATACTGACCTTTCCCTCCTGAGCCGCACTGATCCCGAAAATTTCATCGGTGATACCAAAAGCAGCGATGTATTTCAGGATGCCGGACTCCTCACGCCGGAATTTCTGGGACAGGGAAAATGACATCAGGCAGTATCTCAGGTTGATGATCAGCTGGGTCATTGCCATCTCCCACATGGAGCCTCCCGCAAAAATAATGTCCAGTCCCGCAAACTGACCGGCCGATGTCAGGTTGGTCAGGGAGATCAGAACTGCCTGCCAGATACGCAAGCCGCCGGCAACAGCCATCATGCCAAAGGTAAAGGATACCGCAAAATATCCAAGAGCGATGGGAACTCCATCCTTCATACCTTTTCTGAAACTTTCTCTTTTCATCGATTTCCTCCATTGTATGTACATTCCGTTATAAACGCAGCTGTGCCTACTTCTCCGATCTGTACAGCACTCATCAGAATCTCGCCACAGCTCGTTGTACATGTAAATAAGAGCGTGCCCGGAAACGTTTTCCTGTTTCCTGACACGCTCTTTTATTGTAGCATTGCCCTGTCAAAACTTCAATACGTGAATACGTCATTCCTGTTTGTCATTTTCCGGAATATGTCCTTACGCTTCTTCAACTCCATCCGGATCTACCAGACGATCCAGAACCTTGAAGCCATTGTTACGGAGAACACTCTCTGCAACAAGGAGATCCTCACAGTGCATGATCGCTACCGGAACTTTCAAACCTCTGTGGAAAAAGGTGTAAATGTAATGAAGGTTTACGTTGCTGTCGCCCATGACGCTGAGAAGCTTGTCAAGGCCGCCGATCTCATCCTGAAGATCTACCAAGATAGCCTGAGTAATACGGGTCATATATCCGTTTTCTGCCATGATCTGGTCTGCTTTTTCCGGATCATCACATACCATACGGAAGTTTGCGAACTCCGGTGCATCGAAACAGCCGAAGCCGTAGATGTCGATCTGATTCTCAGCAAGGATCTTTGTGACTTTCTGAAGACTTCCCGGAGTGTTTTCTACGAAGACGATATTCTGTTTTACCATGATGTAATTTCCTCTTTTCCTGATTATTTTTCTTGTTATTGTTTTTCTTATTATTCTTTTTTTATTCTAGCATGAAATCAATTGGAAGTGAATCCCTTTCCGGGAGGGAGCATTTCGCATGCGGCTGTGGATTTCCTTTCCAGGAGGGGCATTTCGCATGCGGCTGTGGATTTCCTTTCCAGGAGGGGCATTTCGCATGTGGCTGTGGATTTCCTTTCCAGGGGGAGCATTTTGCATGCGGTTTTTCCCTTCCAGGGGGAGCATTTCGCATGCGGCAGGTGCGAGGAGGGGAAGCATTCATAGTTGCGAAGGCCATCGTCCCCTCCTCGCGCTCCTCCCCTCCCGGCCACGCCGCTGTTCTGTGTTGTGGAATGTGTTACTTTTCTGACGGGGCGATGGATTCTACGGTATTGGATATTGCAGGTTGTGCCGATATAAGTAACTGATATGCTTTCTTGATTCAGGTCAAGCGGATATTCGCAATCCGCTTCGCTACTTGCTCATAACTGAATAACTGCTCCGCAGTTTATCAGAAAGAGCCTGCACTTCTCCTGATACAAGCAAGTCCTCACCCACTGCTTATTGCTTTTCGCAACCCTGCAGGGGACTTACTTGATTCAGTTAAATATCACAGAACATAAATCTCATATCAGGGAACAGGCCCGCTATGCGGGCCGCTTTCTCGTCCGCCCTCATCCATTGGCTCAGCCTTGAATTCCCGATACAGTCGAATCCATCACCCTATACAAAACGTATCACACACCACAACGTACGCTTCCAAAAAGCGTGCCCGGAAAGGGGGAGCGCGAGGGGGAAAAACGGGCTTCGCAACTTTGAGTGCTTTCCCCCTCGCAAATTTCCGCCGGGAAACAATTCCCGGATCCCCCACGCTGTATCACAGCGGCATACGTATATTTATACATTAAAGTGTAACACTTTCAATCATTAAACCCATGTATAAGTATACCATCCCGACATGAAATGTCAACCACCTTTCCCCAAAAACGAAAATCCCCCCAAAAATATAAAAACAAAAAGACAAAAAATAACAAGATAAAAAAAAATATATAAAAAAAGACCAGACGCACATCCAAACAGACATACGTCCAGCCATTTTAATTACAATTTACAATTGCCCCAAAGAGCTCAATCCAGCTCTTCATCCACATACTTCTGAATGTTAGAAGCATTCACATACTTCTTAACCTGTGCCCCGTCAGTGATCACAAGTGTAGGCGCCTGACGGATCCCATACTGCTTGACAAGCTCGGGATTCTGCTCAGCATCGATGATCTCCAGTTCTTCGCCTTCCAGCATTTTCTTTGCCATACGGCAGTTCGGACAAGTGCTGGTCGTAAAAAGATATTTATGAGATTCCACAGGCTGGATCTCCACCTCGTCACCCTTCATGGTCATCACACTGGTGTGGACCTTTTTCAGCTGGGAATGGGTAATATCATAGAGGGTACGGTTCTTGTACTCCTGGGTCTTACCATCGTTCCAGTTCTGTACAGGACGGTAATATCCTGTGATACGGCTGTAAACCTCAGCCTTCTTTCCACATTTCGGGCAGGTGAAATGCTCGCCGCTGATGTAGCCATGCTCCTGACATACAGAATAGGTCGGTGAGATGGTGTAATAGGGCAGGCGATAATTCTCTGCGATCTTACGTACCAGCGCTGCCGCTGCCTTCCAGTCCGGAAGCTTCTCCCCAAGGAATGCATGGAATACGGTTCCTGAAGTATACAGAGTCTGCAGATCGTCCTGAATATCCAGTGCGTCAAAAATATCCGCAGTGTAATCAACCGGCAGATGAGAGCTGTTTGTGTAATACGGAGTGTCGCCCTCTTTTCCTGCTGTTTTGATATCCGGATAACGGCTTCTGTCGTGTTTGGCAAGGCGGTATGCAGTGGACTCTGCCGGTGTTGCCTCCAGGTTGAAAAGCTCTCCCGGATACTGCTCCTGATAGTCTGAAAGACGGCTTCTCATATGCTCCAGAACCTCTTTTGTAAACTTCTGGGTTTCCGGATCTGTCATGTCTTTTTTCAGCCAGCAGGCATTTAAGCCCGCTTCGTTCATTCCCACAAGACCGATGGTGGAAAAATGATTGTCAAAGCTTCCAAGATATCTCTTCGTGTACGGATACAGTCCCTCCTCCAGAAGCCTGCTGATCACATCTCTCTTGATGTGAAGAGATCTTGCGGAGATATCCATCATGTGGTCCAGGCGCTGATAAAATTCCTTCGGCGTTCTGGAAAGGTATGCGATACGCGGCATATTGATGGTAACAACGCCTACAGAGCCTGTGCTCTCACCGGATCCAAAGAATCCACCACTCTTTTTGCGGAGCTCACGGAGATCCAGACGGAGGCGGCAGCACATGCTGCGGATGTCGCTTGGCTTCATATCACTGTTGATATAATTGGAAAAATACGGAGTACCGTACTTGGAAGTCATCTCAAAGAGAAGACGGTTGTTCTCGGTATCAGACCAGTCGAATTCCTTTGTGATGGAGTAGGTCGGGATCGGATACTGGAATCCACGTCCGTTGGCATCTCCCTCGATCATGGTCTCGATAAATGCCTTATTGACCATATCCATTTCTTTCTTACAGTCTTTGTATTTGAAATCCATGTCCTTGCCGCCTACGATAGCCGGAAGCTCTGCAAGGTCGTCCGGAACGGTCCAGTCCAGTGTAATGTTGGAAAATGGTGCCTGAGTGCCCCAGCGGCTTGGAGTATTTACGCCATATACAAAGGACTCAATGCATTTCTTAACCTCCGGATAGGAAAGGTTGTCTGCCTTTACAAAAGGTGCCAGATAAGTATCAAAGGATGAAAATGCCTGTGCGCCCGCCCACTCGTTCTGCATGATACCCAGGAAATTCACCATCTGGTTGCAGAGTACACTTAAATGCTTTGCAGGTGCAGAAGTGATCTTACCCTCAATACCGCCAAGTCCCTCTCGGATCAGCTGCTTCAGGGACCAGCCTGCACAGTAACCGGTCAGCATGGACAGATCATGGATATGGATATCTGCATTTCTGTGTGCATCTGCGATCTCGTTGTCGTAGATCTCAGACAGCCAGTAGTTTGCGGTAACTGCTCCGGAGTTGCTTAAGATCAGACCTCCTACAGAATAAGTAACCGTTGAGTTCTCCTTTACACGCCAGTCCTCAACCTTTACATAGCTGTTTACGATCTCTTTATAGTCAAGGATGGTGGATTTCATATTGCGAATCTTCTCACGCTGCTTACGATAAAGGATATACGCCTTGGCAACATCAGAATATCCGGCCTGGATCAGTACGTTCTCCACACTGTCCTGGATATCCTCAACAGAAATCCGGTTGTTCTCGATCTTATTCTGAAAATCCGCTGTAACACGAAGTCCCAGAAGATCGATCATATCCGAACTGTAATTCTTACCTTTGGCATCAAATGCCTTATCAATTGCCGCGGTGATCTTCCCCATTTTAAATTCATCTAATTCACCGTCTCTTTTTACTACCTGAAACATAAGAAAATGCCTCCCTCATGCATTTATTTATAAGCGGATATTCCATTCCGCCTCACTTGCCTGCTTACGAACACACTTCGTTTCACGATCTGTGTTCAAAGCGCTGTAGGCTTATTGTATCAGACACGCCTCTTTGCGTCAACATAAAAAGCACCATATATAGTGCCCGTTTTGTTCACGGTACTATATATGGTACTGAGTAGATATTTTAACATTATGTGACTTTCGGATAGATTTCCCGCGGAACTCTTGCTTTTACAGCAATCCCTCTTTCGGTATACTCTTCCGAAAGAAGCTGTCCATACTCACGGATCAGCTGGATCTGACCGGCCTCCGAATAAGGAAAAAGCCGTTCCATATAAATCTGTCCTTCTGCCAGTATCTCAGAAAGAAGCTGCTTAAATTCCTCAAGCCCCTCTCCTGTCCGTGCGGAAATCTTCAGCGTATGGTCTGCTCGGAGATCCCGAAAGCTCTCCCCGGAAACACGGTCCTGCTTGTTAAAAAGTGTGATCGTCTTTTTTCCCAGAGCACCAAGCTCTTTCAGGGTTTCATATACGATATGCATCTGTATCTCCGCCTGAGGATTGGATGCATCTACCACATGAATGATATAATCCGCATATTTGGCTTCCTCCAGAGTACTCTTGAAGGCTTCCACCAGATTGTGGGGAAGCTTGCGGATAAAGCCTACGGTATCCGTAAGAAGAAGCTGCTGTCCGTCATCCAGTGTCAGAAGACGGGTAGTCGGATCCAGTGTGGCAAACAGCTTATCCTCCGAAAGCACCGAAGCGCCTGTCAGTGTATTCAGAAGCGTTGACTTTCCTGCATTGGTATAGCCAACAATGGCTGCTGTCTTCAGATTTCCCACAGCTCTTCTGGAACGGATCAGCTCTCTGTGCTTTTCTACCTGGGAAAGCTCCTGCTTCAGTGCGGATATCCTGTTCCGGATCAGACGACGGTCTGTCTCCAGCTTTTTCTCACCAGGGCCTCTGGTTCCGATTCCTCCTCCAAGTCGCGAAAGAGAAGAACGTAGTCCCACAAGACGTGCAGACCGGTAACGAAGCTGTGCAAGCTCTACCTGGATCTTGCCTTCACTTGTGACGGCACGCTTCGCAAAAATGTCAAGGATCAGCAGGGTACGATCCATAACCTTGCACTCCAGCTCCCGCTCCAGATTATTCATCTGGGCAGGAGAAAGCTCATCGTCACAGATCACTCCATTGGCATCCAGGGCATAGAGAAGACCTTTTACCTCTTCGATCTTGCCTTTTCCGATATAGGTGCCCGGATGTACGGCCTCACGATTCTGAATGATCCTGCCTGCAACCGCCGCACCTGCCGTAGCCGCAAGTTCTCCAAGCTCATCCAGGGATTCCTCCATGTCATCCCCCCGATCTGCCTGGACACCGATCAGGATAACCCTGTCCTGTATTTCCTCAAAATATTCCATATCAGCCCTCCGAAGACGTTCTGGTTTTCAGGAAAGCCCGCTCTTTTTTTGCAGCGGAATCTTCAGGGAACATCTCAATATATTCCTGGACCTTGGTCAGTGCAGTAGCAAAATCCAGCTTTTTTTCATAGGCTACGATCTCATTGAACAGAAGACTCTGCATCTCGTCTGTGGTAGCTGTCGGAAGGCCTTTTGTGATGTTATCAAGAGCGGAATCATAATCTCCGCTTCGGATATCGCACAGTGCCAGACCATTATAGCCCTTGGCGGAATCACCCACTGCGGAAATATACTGCTTGTACATTGCCTGAGCATTTTCCACATCATCCTGGGCCAGATATACCATTCCCAGAAGAAGCAATGCTTCCGTATTATCCTTCTTGTTTGCTTCCAGAAGCTCTTTTTTTGCGTTGCTGTAGTCTTCCATATAATAGTAGACACGGCCTCTGTCACAGTGGTCCTGGGCATCCTTGGCCTCAGAAGAAAGAGCAGCTTCCAGATATCTGGTTCCGTCCGCTTCCATATCCTTGTCCAGATATGCCTCATAGATCTCGATTGCCATATCATAGGTGGAATCTTCTCCATAGGCCTGTTTGAAGTTAGATGCGGCTTCTTCGTAGGAATCCATGGCAAGGGCAACCTTTCCGGTGAGGAAATAACTGCCTGCATCCATGGAAAAATCTTCTCCAAGTGTCTGGCAGTCTGCCATGGCATCCTCGTATTTTCCAGACTTCAGCTCTGCAGTAGCCCGGTAGGACAGGATATCCTTACGAAGGCTTTTGCTTACTTTATCGCAGTTCAGAGCTTCCGTGAAGCTATTCACCGCATCCTCATATTTGCCAAGACGCAGGCTTGCGATACCTGCCCCGCGATAGGACTGTGCCAGCTTCACTCCGTTCTGGATCGAGCTCTGGTACTCCTCCAGGGCATACTTGTAGCTTCCCTGGGAAAGATCCTTTCCGGCCTGTTCATATATTTTTGTTTTTTCACTGCCGCAGCCGCCCAGAAGCAAGGCTCCTGTAACGGCTGCAAGAATCAATACGGTCTTTGTTTTTTTCATGGAATTCCTTATTCTACAACAAGCCCTTCGGCTTCCATCACATCAACAACACTATCTACATATTTATGGCAGAGATCATCCGTTCCCGCTTCTACCATAACACGGATCAGCGGCTCTGTACCACTCTCACGTACCAGGATACGTCCGTCATCGCCAAGTGCCTCTGCGGCTGCCTCAATGGCTGCTTTTACCTTTTCGTTCTCCAGTGCTGTTTTCTTGTCGGAAACACGCACATTCCGGAGAAGCTGCGGATAAACCTTCATCTCCTTTGCAAGGTCGCAGAGTGTGGCCTTCTGATCCACACATGCCTCCATGATCATAAGAGAAGTCAGGATCCCGTCACCGGTAGCGGAATAGCGGCTAAAGATGATATGTCCGGACTGTTCACCACCGATACTGTAATTGTTTTCCATCATGTTCTCGGCAACGTATTTGTCACCAACTGCAGTCTGCTCATAGTCGATGCCTTCACGCTCCAGAGACTTGTAAAGACCAAGATTGGACATAACGGTTGTTACAACTGTATTTCCGTTGAGCTGGCCTTTCTCTCTTAAATATTTGCCGCACACATACATGATCTTATCACCGTCAATGATGTTTCCGCGGTGGTCTACGGCGATACAGCGGTCTGCGTCACCATCATATGCAAAACCGATATCCAGGCCTTTATCTACCACGAACTGTCTCAGAACTTCAATGTGTGTGGAACCGCAGCCACGGTTGATGTTGGTTCCGTTTGGCTCATTGTTGATCACATAGGTTTTTGCACGAAGTGCGTCAAAAACACTCTTGGCAATGGCGGATGAGCTTCCGTTGGAGCAATCCAGCCCAACCTTGATATTTTTGAAATCATGGCATGGGATAGAGATCAGATGTCCGATATAACGGTTTCTTCCGGATGCAAAATCCACAGTACAGCCGATATCTTCTCCGGTTGCCAGCGGAAGCTCCTCGATCTCGCCGTCCAGATATGCCTCGATACGTGCTTCAATATCTGCGGAAATCTTCTGTCCGTTCTCATTAAGGACCTTGATTCCATTATCATTAAACGGATTATGGCTTGCGGAAATCATGATACCGCAGTCAAAATCTTCTGTACGTACCACATAGGATACACTTGGAGTTGTGGTCACATGAAGCAGATAGGCATCTGCTCCGGATGCGGTAAGTCCTGCCGCAAGGGCATACTCAAACATGTAACTGCTTCTTCTTGTATCCTTGCCGATCACGATCTTCGCCTTGTGATCTCTGCCGTAATACCAGCCGAGATAACGTCCCACGCGAAATGCATGATCTGCTGTAAGCTTTACATTTGCTTCACCACGAAAACCATCTGTTCCGAAATATTTACCCATAATGTTCTCCTTTATTACTGATACAGTCCTTCCGGATAAACGCCGTCATCTGTAAGTTTTTTGAATGCAGCCTGTACAGATGCCTTATCCTCCTGATAGGTAACACCGAACCACTCGTCCTTTGTCTCAAGAACATCTACCGCTGCTTTTCCGGAATGGATCAGCTGGTCGATAAGCTCAGGAAGAAGATACTCTTTTTTGATGTCTCCCTCTTTGATCCCACCAAGGAACTCAACGAAGCCTTTCTCAAGGATCTCCATAAATTCCAGTGTCAGTCCCCACATATTCATGGAAACAAGGCTCTTTGTATCCAGTGTTTCTGCTGTACCATCGTCATTTCTTGTCTCTGCGCCGTCTGCTGTCTTGAAGATGTTATGTGTCTCTGTAACGCCCACAAGCTTGCCATCCTCAATATGGCACACTCCTCTTGTGACGCTTCCGTTGTCACTTAATGTATTTCCAAGGCGGAAACCTGCCATGCAGATGTGCATCGGGCCATCCTGCGGATGATCCTGTACCAGGTAGTCATGCACCTTTACGTAGGCTTCTTTTCCGTAGTAGTCATCTGCATTGATCACAGCGAATGGCTCGGAAAGGACTTTCTTTGCTGCCAGTACAGCGTGTCCGGTTCCCCATGGCTTGGTACGGTCCGCCGGTTTTGTAAAATCGCCCGGAAGATCGTCGATCTCCTGGAATGCATAAGCAACTTCTGTAATGTTGGAGATACGGTCTCCGATCACTTTTTTGAATTCATCTTCAAGGTCTTTGCGGATGATAAATACGACCTTGTTGAATCCTGCCTCCAGTGCATCATGGATGGAATAGTCCATAATGATCTCGCCCTTCGGGCCTACCGGTGCAAGCTGCTTGATTCCTTTTCCAAAACGGCTGCCGATACCGGCTGCCATGATCACCAGTGCTGTCTTTTTCATTTTCGTTTCCTCCTGATTTATTATAATTTTTTGAACTCTGTAGCTGTAATCAGCGCTTACTCCTGTTCATTCAGCTTTGTCAGCTTTACTGCCTGGTCTGCTGCGATCAGACTGTCAATGATCTCATCCAGATCTCCGTTAAGGATATTCTCAAGACGATGAAGGGTAAGCTTGATCCTGTGGTCTGTTACACGTCCCTGAGGGAAGTTATAGGTACGGATCTTCTCGGAGCGGTCACCTGTACCGATCTGGCTTCTCCTTGCCTCTGCCTCAGCGTCATGCTGTTTTGCAAGCTCCATCTCATACAGACGGGAACGGAGCACACGGAGTGCTTTATCCTTGTTCTTAAGCTGAGACTTCTCATCCTGGCAGGAAATCACGATTCCTGTAGGGATATGGGTAAGACGTACTGCGGAGTCTGTGGTGTTGACACACTGACCACCGTTTCCGGATGCACGGAACACATCGAATTTACACTCATTGAGATCCAGATGGAAATCAATTTCTTCTGCCTCCGGCATGATCGCTACCGTACAGGTAGAGGTATGGATCCTTCCGCCGGACTCTGTCTCCGGTACTCGCTGTACACGGTGAACACCGCTTTCGTATTTCAGTCTGGAATATGCACCCTCACCCTTGATCATGAAGGTAACCTCCTTAAAGCCGCCGATGCCGTTCTCATTGAGGCTGAGCATCTCGGTTTTCCAGCGGCGGGACTCCGCGTATTTCACATACATACGATAAATCTCTGCTGCAAAAAGTGCTGCCTCATCACCGCCTGCACCTCCACGGATCTCAACGATAACGTTCTTGCTGTCGTTAGGGTCCTTCGGAAGAAGAAGGATCTTCAGCTCATGCTCCAGCTCCTCCACTCTCTTTTTTGCATCGGAAAGCTCTTCCTTCAGCATTTCACGCATCTCTTCGTCCTTCTCGCTCTCCAGCATGGAAAGACTGTCCTCGATGGTTTCCTTATTTTTCTTATATTCTTTATATGCGTCAACGATTGGCTGCAGGTCGCTCTGCTCCTTCATCAGCTTCTGAAAATGTGCCGGATCGTCGGTTACTCCCGGTTCTCCCAGCTCATTGAGAAGCTCTTCAAAACGTACCAGCAGATCATCCAGTTTATCAAACATGTATTTCCTCCTGTTTCTGTCCAAGCACTACACGGTCAAGGCCCGGCAGATCCTTTACGATCTGAACCCCGGTAAACCCGGCTGCTTTCATCATTGTACTGACTGCCTCACCCTGGGTGCAGCCGATCTCATACAGAAGCCATCCGCCTGGTTTCAGGTACCTTCCGGCCTCTGCTGTGATCTTTCTGTAAAAATAAAGCCCGTCTTCCATTCCGTCAAGGGCCTTCCTCGGATCATGAAGGCGGACTTCTTCCATCAGTGTTTCAATTTCTTCTGTTGCGATATAAGGCGGGTTTGAAATAAGGATATCATATTTCCCACTATCTTTTCCACCTTTTTCACAAAAATACGGTGCCGAGAACAGATCGCTTTCCACAAAATCCGCCCGGTTCTCCACCTTTAGAATACCTGCATTCTTTTTTGCCACTTCCAGTGCTTCCGGTGAAACATCCACACCGGTCCCACAGGCATCCTGCCGTTCCAGAAGAAGGCTGAGCAGGATGCAGCCGGAGCCGGTACACATATCCAGGATCTCCGGTTTTTCCACATCCCCAAGGTGTTTCAATGCCTCTTCCACCAGAGTCTCCGTATCCTGTCTCGGGATCAGCACGTTTTCGTTTACATAAAACTCATAGCCCATAAAAAAAGCCTGATGAGTCAGCTGCTGTACAGGAATATGTCCTGCCCGCCTGTCGATCAGCGTAAGATACTCTGCTGCGGTCTCATCAGACACCGGTTCATCTCCATGCGCAAAATAATATGCCCGATTCTTTCCGGTCTTAAATTCCAGAAGGAGCCAGGCATCCAGCCCGGCTTCTTCCAATCCGTTATCTTTCAGTATTGTTGTACCTTTTTTCAGAAGGGACTCAAGAGTCTGCATTTTCTGTCTCCTCTGTCTCATATGGGATGTCCAGGTCAAATTCCTCTTTCAGATAAGCTCTCCAATCAAAAACAGCCTCAACTGCTTTAATGGCTACCTCTGCCATATCTGCAGCAGGCTCCTTTGTGGTGAATTTCTGCATGGCAAGACCTGGTTTACTCATAATGTCCGCAAATTTACTGTCTGTTCTTCCTGCCCACTGGATGATCTCAAAGGAAATCCCCGCAACTACCGGCACCATGAGAAGTCTTCCCAGCAGTCTCACCCAGTAAAACGGCACCGCCACAAACACAAAATGCAGCACAATACTTACCAGCATGACCAGAAACAGAAAGCTTGTTCCACAGCGCTTATGAAGCCTGGAGCTCTTTAACACATTCTCTACCGTCAGAGGCAGACCATGCTCCACACAGTTGATACATTTGTGCTCCGCACCGTGATACATAAATGTCCTCTGGATATCCTTCATTCTGGAGATCAGGAACATATATCCCATAAACAGTGCCAGCTTCACAAAGGCTTCCACTATGGTGACCAGAAATTCCGAAGCACCTACCCCTCGGATCAGACTGGCCAGTACATACGGAAGAAACATAAAAGCAGCCACAGAAACCACCATGGAGATAGCTACCGTAATGTAAAGAAGCCACTTGAACTGCTTATCCTCTTTGGCTTTTTTTGCAGAACGCTCTTCTTCTGTAAGCTGCTCGTTCTTCCTGGCTGTTTCCTCATCTTCCTCGTCTCCTGCGATCTCCGCAGAATACATCAGGCATTTCGTGCCTACCACAAGAGAATCCACAAAGCTTACCACACCACGGATGATCGGTTTCTTCAGAAATGCGTGATTTCCGAAGATACATTTATAATCCTCTACCTTCAGCTCGATCTCCTGGTCCGGGCGGCGCACTGCGATAGAATATTTGTCCTTGTGGCGCATCATGATGCCTTCCATGACCGCCTGTCCGCCGATATTCGATGATCTCATTCATTCTCTCCTGTGCAAATTAAAAATTTTTCAGTTAAAGAAAGGTTGAGATTTCCCAACCTCAACCTTCTCATTTCCTGTATTCGCAATAATTACTTATTCAGGCCGTATTTCTTGTTGAACTTATCGATACGTCCACGAGCCTGTGTAGCCTTCTGCTGTCCTGTGTAGAACGGATGGCATTTGGAACAGATCTCAACATGGATGTCCTCTTTAGTAGAACCTGTTACGAAAGTGTTTCCGCAGTTGCAGGTTACAGTTGCCTGATAGTAGTTCGGATGGATTCCTTCTCTCATGATTTTCACCTCTCTATATATTTAATATTATTCGTATTCAATTGACGAATTCCATTTTAAACAGCTTGCTAAGTATAACATAGCTTTCCCTAAAATGCAAGGACTTTATAAAAATTTCTGTTTCTTTACAGTCTGTACCAGTTCTGCATTGTTCCTGGTTCTGGCAAAGGTATTCAGGATCTGTTCTACTGCCTCATCCGCTTTCATTCCGTTGAGAGCTTTTCGCATAATATAAACCGCTTCCTGTTCATCCTTGCTGAGAAGCAGATCCTCTCTTCTGGTTCCGGATTTCTGGATATCAATGGCCGGGAATACCCGTTTCTCCTGTAATTTACGATCCAGGACAAGTTCCATATTACCGGTTCCCTTGAACTCCTCATAAATAACATCGTCCATCTTGCTTCCGGTATCCACAAGTGCAGTTGCCAGAATCGTCAGGCTTCCGCCCTCGCGCATATTACGGGCTGCGCCAAAAAATCTCTTGGGCATATGGAGAGCCGCCGGGTCAAGACCACCGGATAAGGTTCTTCCGCTTGGCGGGATAATCAGATTATAGGCTCTGGCAAGTCGTGTGATCGAATCCAGAAGAATGATCACATCCTGTTTATGCTCTACAAGACGGCGCGCACGCTCCACAACCATCTCGGAAACTCTCTTATGATGTTCCGGAAGTTCATCAAATGTAGAATAGATCACTTCCACATTCGGTCCCTGGATCGCCTCTCTGATATCGGTAACCTCCTCAGGACGCTCATCGATCAGAAGAATGATCAGATGCATATCTCTGTTATTCCTGAGGATAGACTTGGCAACATCTTTCAGAAGGGTTGTCTTACCTGCCTTTGGCGGAGATACGATCATTCCTCGCTGGCCCTTTCCGATAGGACTGATCAGATCCACGATACGCATAGCCGTTGTACCGCCTGCACGCTCCATGACAAGTCTCTCATTCGGAAAGATCGGTGTCATATCTTCAAAATTATACCGTCTCTGTCCCTCACTCGGATGAAAACCGTTAATGGAAGATACGTAGAGAAGGGCACTGAACTTCTCTCCCTGGGTCTTGATGCGGATATTTCCCTGGATGATATCACCTGTCTTTAAATTAAAGCGGCGGATCTGGGAAGGAGAAACATAAATGTCGTTCTCACCCGGCATATAATTCTCACATCGGATAAAGCCATATCCATCCGGAAGGACCTCAAGGATCCCGTTAGCCTTTTCACCACTGTCCAGCTGGGTGGATTCTGACGGGACATTCCCGTTCTCCCTTGCAGCTTCCCGGTTATATTCACGGTTGTACTCTCTGCGGATATTTGTGCTTCTGTGTTCCTGCTCATTCTTATCACTACGATATTCCTTCCGCTGCTCCTGAAGTCCTTCCCCTGCCGGACGGGTACGATATTCTGTTTTTTCCGAATCATAGCTTTTTTCTTTTACAGTATTTTCTGCCGGTGTATTTTTGTGTACTTCTTCGGGATTTCCTCTGTCGGACTCTTTGACGTCCTCCTCCAGCATCCGCTCGATCAGTGCCGGTTTTCTCAGAGTAGAAATTCCCTTCATCCCTCTCGCCTTTGCCAGATCCTTCAGCACCGCCAGAGATAATGATTCATACTTTTCTCTCATATTAAATCCTCTATTCTTAAATCTGATAAATTATATATTTGTTGTTTATGGAATCAGATACAGCCTGACATGGCTGCACTTTTTTCGAATGAAAGCGTGTTTTCAGCTTATGTTTCATTATACACACCTTATAGAGTCTATTGCAAGAAATATTTATCGACATTTTTTTTATACTTTTCTCACAAAAAAGAAAAAAATCTGCCCGGGAGATCTCTTCCCGGACAGATCCAACGTTCCTGTATGCTTCTTTTTTATCTCCAGAACGGTCCGTATATATCCATGACCCTCTGGATACGTTCATCGGTAATTTTATTCAGAGCCGCCACGATCGCTGCATATGTTTTTGGTCTCTGTCTCTTAAGTGTTGACGGACTTGTTACATACTCAAGCACTGATTCTGCAAAATATTCTGAACTGTTCTGCGTTGCATAGCTTCTGTTGATACCTGTAAATTTGGATTTTTCGCTGTTATAAACTGCTGCAAAATCACTTGTTCTGTCTACGTTTCCCGCAACAAAAGCAAGGAAATGTCCCAGCTCATGGTAGATTGTCTCATCCTCAAAACGAAGGATGATGCTTCTTGAATGTGCGTTAAAGCAGCCTCCGTAGTTAACAGACGGATCGATCGTTACAGTAAATCCAAGCTTCTTGTAGGCTTTGAGCACCCTGCTGTCCATCTTCGGTGCAATGGAAGCAATATTGCTTACTGAATATTTGCTGTCCATGCTGATGCTTTCTACTTCTTTTGTGGAAGCTGCATTCGCTTTGCCGGCAGTACCTGAAGCTGCCCTGACTGTTGTGGTCGTCTGAATGGTTGTAGTTACTTTCCGTGTCTGAACGGCTGTTTTTGATTTCTTTGTGTATTTCTGTGTTGTTGCAGTCTTAACTGTCTTTAATGTTTTTACGGTTGTATTTCTGTTTGTTTTCTTTGTGGTCGTACTCTTCTTATTGGTAGTCGGAAGCTTCTTGGTATAAGTCTTGGTCGCCGCTTTTTTCAGCTTAACTTTTTTTCTGGTTGTCTTGGTATTTGAAGTCGTTTTGGTAGTCACCTTCGGTTTTGAAGCAAGTGGAGTGTCGTCCTCTGTGATGGTAGTCTCCATTACCGGATCTGTAAAATCCGGAAATTCCGGAACCTGTGACGACTGCCAGACATTAAAGCCACCTGCCAGTACAATAACAGCTGCAAGGCATCCTGCTAAAGCTTTTTTCCTGCCTGTAAAAATTTTACGGATATCTGTTCTTTTCATATCATTCACACCTTTCTGAAAGCCGACGTTTCAGTTTCCACCCTGAACCGGATTTTAGGCATCAAAAAAGCCGCTTATTCTAACGAAATAAACGGCCGCATTAACACACAGATTCTTGTTCATAGATGTTATCTGAATACGTCATTAAATCGGAATTTAATGCGGCAACCGGCTGTCATAGTCATCCTTCGGACCTTAGACCCATGGCTTTGCGTCCCTGTCTTTCAACAGGTTTGCCTTTATATTTGTAGTATATGTTTTTTTCCCTGAAATGTCAACATTTTCCACTGCATTTTGAGCCCTGCTCCTGTCTTTTTTTCACGGAATCTGCTATACTATTCAAAAAGAAAGCATGATATAACAGGAGAACGGAAACTATGTCAAAATTTTTACCAGTCCGTCTCTTTTTTGTATGGCTGCTTTTCGGAATCCTGCTGGCAGGCTGCGGAAATTCTCCTTCCTCCGATGAAGAACCTCCGGTATATTCTCCGGCCAGAGTCCTCACCCCGGAGGTCCCCGGTAAAAAAACACTGGGCAGTTTCCCTCTGATCCTGGATATTTCCAATCAGGATCAGGGATATCTGACTGCAGAATCCGATTCCGATGATTCCCGCATGAACATTCAGCTTACTGCTCCCTCCGGTGTGGTCTATTCCTATTTTCTGGAACCTGATGAACAGGCGGTACTTCCTTTTTCCGAAGGCTCCGGTGAGTATCTCATCACCTGCTATCAGCAGGTTGATGGAAACCAGTATGCCGCCCTTTACACGGAAACGCTCACAGTAAAGCTTCAGAATGAATTTCTTCCGTTTCTGTATCCAAACCAGTACGTGGACTTTTCTTCCAAAAGTGAAGCCTGCAAACTGGCAGCCTCTCTTGTCAAAGAAGACATGACCGATATCGACATCCTGAAAACCTTCTATACATATGTTACCAGTCATATTTCCTACGATTATGACAAAGCTGATTCTGTCGAAGCCGGTTATCTTCCTGATGTAGATGATACTTTAAGCACCGGCACGGGGATCTGTTTTGATTACGCTGCACTGACTATTGCAATGCTCCGCAGCCAGGACATTCCCTGCAAGCTTCAGATCGGCTATTCCGGTGATGTAAAGCATGCATGGATCGATGTTTATATCCGTGGCAGAGGCTGGGTGACAAAGGCAGTATCTTTTGACGGAGACACCTGGAAGCTGATGGATCCCACCTTTGACGCCAACAGCGATGGTGATGAAGCGATCCAGGAATATATCGGTGATGAAAGCAATTATACGGTACAGTTCACACGCTGACCCACTAAAGGAGACCTTATTATGAAAAACAAACTGACAGCCCGGGAATTATCCAGTTTCTGCGGGCAGATGGGAATGCTTCTGCATTCCGGCATATCCACAGCTGAAGGACTTCACATCCTCTGCGACGAAAGCAAGACCGATGCAGACCGGCAGATCCTCACACCCCTGATCCGTTCCGTGGAAGAAAACGGTTCTCTTTCCCGGGCTCTTGACGAATCCGGGATCTTTCCCACATCCATGACCGCCTATGTCCGGACCGGTGAGGAAACCGGCTGCCTGGATGAGATCATGGAAAGTCTCAGTTCCCACTATGAACAGGAGGAAGAAATCTCAGGACAGATACGGTCTGCAGTCACTTACCCGCTGCTCATGCTTGGCATGATGGCTGTTGTGATCCTGGTCCTTCTGATAAAAGTCCTGCCGGTATTTCAACAGGTATTTAACCAGATGGGAATGGAAATGAACGGGGTTTCCCGGGGACTTCTGAATGCAGGCAACGTGATCAGCCGGTATTCCTCTGTTTTTCTGATCCTCGCCGCAGCCCTCACTGGCTGCATCCTGTTTTTCAGTCTTACGGAAAAAGGTCACAGCCAGCTGCGAAAAATGGCCATCCATCTCCCGTTTTTCCGTGAGATCCCGGTTGCCATGGATTACAGTCGTCTGACCCAGGGCCTTTCCCTGGGGCTTCGGAGCGGACTTTCCCCGGAAACCAGCCTGGAGCTTACAAAGGATCTGATCTCACAGCCGGTGATACTCGAAAGACTCCGGAAGACTTCCTCTATCCTGGATAGCGGAGAAACTTTTTCCAGGGCTCTTACAGAATCCGGTCTGTTCGGCGGCATGGAAGGCCGTCTCATCACGATATCCTTCTATTCCGGTTCCAGTGACGAAACCTTCCGCAGGCTTTCCCGGCAGTACACCGAAAGATCCATAGATCTGATCTCACAGGCAGTCTCCATTGTGGAGCCTACCATCGTGATCCTGTTGTCTCTTCTTGTGGGGCTGGTCCTTTTATCCGTCATGATGCCGCTTCTGGGGATCCTCTCAGATTTTGCAATGTAAGGTGGTGACCGCATGGAACTTTTTGAAAGCCGCAGAACAAAATTTCTCAGAGCATTTTTTCTTCTCTTTCCGGCGCTGCTTCTGGTTTTATCCTGCACCTTGTTTGTGGCAGGTGTCAGCAGCACCTCCGACCAGGCCGTACACAAAGAACAGGATGCTCTGGAACAGGCACTGAAAAACGGTGCCATCCGCACCTATGCCCTCACAGGCACATATCCCGAAAGCCTGTCCCAGCTTCTCTTGGATTATCATATCACTTATGACAAAACCAAATTCGTAGTAGAGTATGTTCCTAACGTTTCCAATCTCCTGCCGTCTATCAGCGTGATCGCTCTGTCCGGCAGTGCGAAAGGAGGGAATGCCTCATGAATCACCGGAAGAACACCGGACATTCCGTTTCTTCTCTTTTTTCGCTTCTTCTTTTCGGTGTTTTTGTTCTGTTCCTTATACTGATGCTGCTATTTTCCGCCCGGATTTACCAGCAGACTGTGAAACAGACTGACTCCGATTCCGAGCTTGGGACCGCAGCAACTTATCTGACTACCAAATTCCGGCAGCACGACCGCGGCGATGAGATCTTTTCCGGTTCCCTGGATGATATTCCTGCCCTTTGTTTCCGGGACGATATCAAAGGAAAAGAATATATCACGTATATTTACCTGAAGAATGACAGTCTGATGGAGCTTTTCACTGCAAAAGGCTCTCAGGCCAGTTCCGATGCAGGAACCGTCATCTCACAGCTTTCCGATTTCCGGTTTTCGGAAATGGAAAATGGTTTTTACCACTTTTCCCTGGAAAGTACCACGGGAGTCCGCTCGGAATTTCTGCTTCATCGCATTGACAAAAAGGAGGCATCATGAAAGAATCAAGACATAATTCCGGTACCAGCCTTTTTCTGATGGAAATGATCCTTGCCCTTTTGTTTCTGTCACTTTCCTCAGCTACCTGCATCCAGATCTTCGCGGCAGCACGGAAAAACCGGCTCCAGGCAGAACAGTGGAACCAGATCCAGGCTCTCACAACCTCCGTGGGCGAGATACTGGAAGGCACTGACGGAACCGATGAACAGTTCCTCTCTCTGCTTCCGGGGGGCATCAAAAAGAACACCAACCTGATCTGGTATTATGACCGTAACTGGCAGAGCTGCTCTTCCGGAGAAGCCGCCTGTGAAATGATCCTGGAAACAGATATTTCTTCTTCAGAAAAATCCGGCGAGCTTTCTTTCCGGCAGCTTTCCAACTGCAGTGAGCTTTACCGGATCACCCTGCGTTTTCCTGTTGATGACTACAGAAGGGAGGCTGTACATTGAAACAGAAGCATACGTTTTTTGTAACTGTCGGCATTCCTTCCCTGTTTCTTATCTTCTCTGTGCTGTGTCTCTGTGTACTTGCTCTGCTTACTCTTGGAAGCTCCAGATCCAGTCTTAACACAGCCAGACATTCTATGGAACAGACCGAAAATTATTACACCGGCTGCGCAAGCGCCACGGAAACCGTTTCAGAAATCCGTGATGATCTGGAGCAATACAGGGAAAAAGCTTCCGATGAGACCAGATATTTTTCCATGATACAAAAGCTTGCGGACACAAGGAACGATCTCAGCTGGGATTCCCACAGCCACACCCTTTCCTTCTCCGTTGGAATTTCCGAGACACAACAGCTTTCTGTAGTGCTTGAGATTTTTTACCCGCAGGAAAAAAGCTCTTCCGCTTATCAGATCCTGCAATGGAACACAGAGCTTACCGGATCCTGGCAACCTGACAACCACCAGAATGTATTTAAAGGAGAATAAACCTATGGATACCCCTATTCCTGAATTTTTGGCAGAAGCTGCCAACCGGCGTGTCTCTGATATCTTTATCATCGCAGGCCGCCCCCTGGCAGAAAAAATCGACGGTCATCTTTTGGACCGTGGTGACAGGCTGATGCCTGATCAGACAGAAAATTTACTCCGCACCATTTACGGCCTTGCGGAAAATCGCGATATATCCCGTCTTATGAAAACCGGTGATGATGACTTTTCTTTTTCCATTCCCGGTGTTTCCAGATTTCGTGTCAATGCCTACAAGCAGCGTGGTTCCCTGGCTGCCGTGATCCGCGTGATCGCCTTCCGGCTGCCGGATCCTGCAGAGCTTTCCATTCCCGAGGATGTGATGAACATCTCCGAATATACCCGTGGCATGGTCCTTGTTACCGGTTCTGCCGGAAGCGGTAAATCCACCACCATGGCCTGTCTGATCGACCGGATCAACCATACCCGGGAAGGCCATATCATCACTCTGGAGGATCCTCTGGAATATCTCCACCGCCATGATCGCTGTATCGTCAGCCAGCGCGAGATCTGTACCGACACCGAAAGCTATCTGACTTCTCTTCGTGCCACACTACGCCAGAGCCCGGATGTGATCCTTCTTGGAGAGATGCGTGATCATGAAACCATCCAGACTGCCATGACCGCTGCGGAAACCGGTCATCTTGTCCTTTCCAGCCTGCATACTCTGGGAGCAGCCAACACCATCGAACGCATCATGGACGTGTTTGAGCCATCCCAGCAGCATCAGATCGCCCTCCAGCTTTCCATGGTCCTTCAGGCTGTGATCTCCCAGCAGCTGATCCCGGATGTGGACGGACGCAACATTCCTGTTTTCGAGATCATGCGCCTGACTCCTGCCATCCGCAATATGATCCGCGACAATAAAGTACACCAGATCGAAGGCGTGATCTCCACATCCGGTCAGGAGCAGATGCGTTCTATGGACCAGAGCCTTCTGGAATTATATAAAAAAGGCCGTATCACCAGGGATACAGCTCTGAAATACGCTTTAAACGCGGACATGCTGAAGCGCAGACTTATGTAAGGATCTTCTCGGTATACCTCTGCCTGATATGTAAAAACACATAAAAAATCCCTTACCGATCTCTGATATGTTTCCGGAATACAGAACACATATCATTTTACAGATCCGGTAAGGGATTTCTTTATTTTCAATCCGATCTCGATCAAAAAGACATTCCTTCTCTGCGATCGATCAATGCACTACATTTCCTACAATTCCATAAGAAACAATATACATAATGGCACTTGCCATAAAAAGTCCGCACAGGATCGCAATGGAGGATTTTTTGATATCCACCTCAAGAAGAGAGGCGATCAGTGCACCTGTCCAGGCTCCTGTGCCCGGAAGAGGGATTCCCACAAACAGCAGAAGTCCCAGAAATTCATATCTCTTGATCTGGTCACTCTTTCCCATAGCTCTGTTTTCCAGCTTTGTGATCAGACCTCTGAACGTCTTTGTTTTTTTCATCCATTTAAAGATCTGCCGGATAAAAAGCAGGATAAACGGAATCGGAACAATATTTCCCACGATACAGATCGGCAGTGCCTTCGCAGCCGATATCTTCAGCAGAGAGGCTGCCAGAAGGCCGCCGCGAAGCTCCAGTATCGGGATCATAGAAATGATGAACACAGCTCCCTCGGGAGAGATAAACTGTGCAAGGTGGTGTGAAAACCATTGTACCAGTACTTCCATAGTACCTCCTTAACTGTTATTTCTGCAGATATTCCGTCAGGAATTCTACCAGCTTTTTCATCTCCTCATCGGTACCGATGGTGATACGGAGATGATTGTCGATCCTGTCCTTCGGGAAATATCTTACATAGATATGTTTCTCCCTCAGTGCTGCGAAAAGCTCTTTGGCCGGACAGCTCTCATGTGTGGCAAAGATAAAGTTGGATCTGGAATCCTGGAAGGAAAATCCAAGCTTCCTGAGCTCTGCCTTTGTCCACTCCCTTGTTGTAATGATCTTATGGCAGCATTCCTCAAAATATGCCTTATCCTCCATAGATGCCACACCAGCCGCGATGGTAGTACGATCCATGGTATAGGAGTTAAAGGAATATTTCACATCATTGAGATATTTGATCAGCTCCGGATTTCCGAAGGCATATCCGATACGCATTCCTGCCAGGGATCTGGACTTGGAGAAGGTCTGCACAACAAGCAGATTATCATATTTTTCGATCAGCGGCAGTGCGGATGCTGCTCCGAAATCCACGTACGCCTCATCTACGATCACGATACTCTCCGGATTCTTTGCCACGATCTCCTCGATCTCGGAAAGAGGCATTTCCACGCCGGTCGGTGCATTGGGATTAGGGAATACGATTCCGCCGTTTTCACGGAAATAATCTTCCTTACGGATATGGAACTCCTCATCTAATGCCGGGCGCTCATATGGGATCCTCAAAAGATCTGCCCATACATCATAGAAAGAATAAGTGATGTCCGGGAACAGAATCGGTTTCTCTGAATTAAAAAATGTGAGAAAACACATAGCCAGTACGTCATCGGAACCAACGCCTGTAAATACCTGCTCGTCCTTCAGGCCGTAGAACGCGGCAATACTGTGTACCAGGTCGCCTGCTGTCGGATCCGGATAAAGTCTCAGGGTATCAGAATCAAGGGCCTTCAGCGCCTTCTCCACACCCGGAGCCGGTGAATATGGATTCTCGTTTGTATTCAGTTTGATCATGCCTCTCTCATTTGGCTGTTCGCCAGGAGTATACGGCACTACTTTTCGTATATTAGCTTCCCATGGTTTCATGCTGTGCTTAACCTCCTATCATATTCTTTTGCTATTGTACTCACTGCGAGGACATTTGTCAAAGGGTAATACCACCTGCCGGGAAACAAAAAGACACCCGTACCGGGTTACAGAGTACGGGTGTCTGATATATTCTTCTTAATGAAGGGCTGTTTTGGTTCGTATCAGGCGCTTAAGATCAGATACGTGCTACGCCTGTTGCTTTTGCTGCCTCTGCTACTGCTTTTGCGACAGCCGGTCCGACTCTCTTGTCGAATGCCTTCGGAATGATATACTCCGGAGAAAGCTCCTCATCTGTGATCAGATCTGCAAGAGCCTTGGAAGCTGCGATCTTCATCTCATCGTTGATATCACTTGCTCTTACATCAAATGCACCACGGAAGATTCCAGGGAATGCAAGAACGTTGTTGATCTGGTTCGGGAAGTCACTTCTTCCTGTGGAGATAACCTTTGCTCCGCCTGCTTTTGCGTCATCCGGGAAGATCTCCGGTGTCGGGTTTGCGCATGCGAAGATGATGGCATCTTTGTTCATGGTCTTAACCATCTCTGTTGTAACTGCTCCAGGAGCGGAAACACCGATAAATACATCCGCACCAACCAGCATCTCTGCAAGAGATCCCTGTTTCTTCTGAAGGTTTGTGAGCTTGCTCATCTCTTCCTTAACCGGGTTCATTCCTTCTGTACGTCCCTCATAGATGGCACCCTTTCTATCGCAGAGTGTAACATCCTTGAAGCCCGCTTTCAGAAGAAGTCTGCAGATAGAGATAGCAGCTGCACCTGCACCGTTCATAACGATACGAACATCCTCTTTCTTCTTTCCGACAACCTTCAGAGCGTTTGTCAGACCTGCAAGTGTGATAACTGCAGTTCCGTGCTGATCATCGTGGAAGATCGGAATATCACATTTCTCTTTCAGTTTTTTCTCGATCTCAAAGCATCTCGGAGCGGAGATATCCTCAAGGTTAACACCACCGAAGGATCCGGAGATCATGTAAATAGTATTTACGATCTCGTCTACATCATGGCTCTTAATGCAAAGCGGGAATGCGTCTACATCGCCGAATGCCTTGAACAGTACACATTTACCTTCCATTACAGGCATACCGGCTTCCGGTCCGATGTCACCAAGACCAAGAACTGCGGAACCGTCTGTTACAACAAGACACATATTCCATCTTCTTGTAAGCTCGTAGGATTTATTGATATCTTTCTGAATCTCAAGGCAAGGCTGAGCTACACCTGGTGTATATGCAAGAGAAAGGTCGTCTTTATTCTCAACCGGCACTCTTGTAACAACCTCGATCTTACCTTTCCAATCTCCATGCAGTCTTAATGACTCTTTTGCATAATCCATTTTCTTTTCCTCCTTGGATAATTATGATATATTTCATTTCAAAAGGATTACCTGAATTAATAATTACCATTGAAGAATTTACTGTCCTTCGGAAGCTCATAGCCTTCAAAATAAGAGCCAAAATCAAGCTTCAGATAACTGCAGAGATCAGCAAGCTCTACCATGGTATTGTCGTTGACCGGAATGCCATTCTCTTTTCTGTCTTTTTCAGCAGCTACCTCTTTCTCGCCGTGTGTATAGATCCTGTCCTGACCGTCTGCCTTCGGACTCTCCCGAAGTGCCTCAAGATATTCTGAAAAATGCTTGCGGATCGCATCCGGATCTCCGAATGCCGCCGGGTTGATCGCCATAAATCCATGGCAGATACCGGTCTTATCCGGGAATGTACAGCATTTGTCGGAGGTAACGCCCATGGAAAGAATAGAGCTGAACAGCTCACAGAGCATTCCATAGCCATATCCCTTATGGCTTCCGCTGACTTCCTCGTTTCCACCAAGAGGCATGATTCCGCCGCCCTTCTTGGCTACGATGTTTGCAAGTACATCCGGTGCATTATTGCTGGCATGACCGTTTTTGTCAAGTGCCCAGCCATCCGGAAGAGGCTTGCCCATCTTATTATACATTTCCAGTTTACCTCTGGTTACAACTGTTGTGGAACAGTCAAAGAAAAACGGATACGGGTCTGCGGGCATAGCGACTGCGATCGGGTTGGAGCCCAGCATAGCCTTTCTTCCAAAAGTCGGTACCATGATCGCCTCGGAGTTGGTACATGCCATTCCAAGAAGGCCTTCATGGCAGGCCATGTTCGCATAATATCCTGCAATACCGAAATGGTTGGAATTTCGTACACTTACGATTCCCACACCAGTTGTCTTTGCCTTCTCAATTGCCTTTTCCATGGCAAAATGGCTGATCAGCTGGCCCATTCCGTTATGTCCGTCTATCACGGCAGAAATCGGTGTTTCAAAAACAACTTCCGGTTTCGCCTGGGGATGAATAGTCCCCTTCTCGATTCCTTTATGGTAACGAACCATCCTCTGCATTCCGTGGCTCTCGATCCCATACAGATCAGCAGTCAGAAGAACATCTTTAATGATGCTTCCTTCTTCCTCAGAAAAGCCAAACGCTTTAAAAACGTCTCCGCAGAAATGGTTCAGTGTGTCATAACTCCATTTTACATATCCCATAATCGCAAGTCCTTTCTCCTGATATTTCCGGCAGGTTACCGCCCACGCTCTGTGGCCTGCAGCATATTTTATATGATACTGCAGGGGTACAGTAACCTTCATCCTGTGCTGTCTCGTCTCATGCTGTCCTGCCTCATGCTATCTTACCTTACGCTGTCTAGTCTCATGCTGTCCCAACTTACGCTGTCTCATCTTATGCTGTCTCGTCATGAAGCCTTCAGGATGCTACCATAATATCAAACTTTTTTGGTATTACCAATACAGTTCCTATTATAGCACGCGGTCTTACCAAAATCAATAGTGGTCTTACCAGATTAACGGGATTTTTACTGAAATTTTATTTAATTTTTTCAGGTGGATCAGCGATGAAATACAAGGCTGTTCTCCCCCTGCTGCTGCGCAATCTCCAGTATATATTTCTCAATGGTTTCCATATGTTCGCGCATCAGCTTCTCCGCCTGGTTCCGGTCTCCGGAAATAATAGCTTCCACCAGCCTTCTGTGCTGCTCATCCACCTCCAGAGCGGAATTATGTTTCTGCATAATATAGGCTCGGGTGCCGGAAATGATCTCCTCTGTCAGCTGCGCTGCCGCATCCAGAACATTATAGATCATAGGATTCCCTGCGATCCTGCCAATCTTCGTATGAAGCTTCTTATCAAGACCTGCACGGGCTTTCTCGTCCTCTGAACTCTCCAGCTGTGCCAGGATGGAACGCAGATCTAATGCATCCTTCTCCGTACAATTCCCGGCTGCAAGAAGCGCAGCCTCCTGCTCCAGCGCAGAACGGAGTTCCTGTACCTGCTGTACATGGCTGTTATTCAGCTGAAAAAGAAGGGCCAGTGGTGCAGAAAGCCACTGATCCATATTCTCGGTAATATAGTTGGCTCCGCCGCGGACCGTTGTGACAATTCCCATCAGCTCCAGTGCCCGCAGGACTTCACGGACAGCAGGTCTGGAAACTCCCAGTGATTCTGCCATAACACGTTCCGCAGGTAAAGTGTCCCCCGGCTTCAGTTCTCCCCGCCGGATATTTTCTATGATCTGCGCTAATATTCCGTCAAATGCTCGTTCTTCTGTAATCTTTGTAAACATGTCGTCCGTTTCGGCCGCCTTCCTTTATTATTGTGTTGCCTTCCTTTACATAAAAATCCCGGAATATAGACAAGTGGATATTTACCATTCTCAGTCATCATGCAGTTCTGCACCAGATGATCGCTCTGCAGACATTCAGCCAGTCTGTGCATTTTGACTATTTGCCCTCTCTATTTTCCGGACTTTTATAGTAAATATTATACGATAATTCCCCAATTTAATCAATAGTAAATAATAAATTGGTCAGACATATTATTTTGTTACTGTCCACTGGTAATATTCCGCGAGGTGTTTTTTGTGAACGAAGGTCACAGAAAACCCGAGACATACCGCGCGAATTTATGCGATTAGCATAAATTCTGTACATCGCGAAGCGTGTTACTGAGAACGGAGTGAACAGTAATATTATTTTATTCCATTATTGAGAATGTTTTCTACTTCCTCCATCTGTCCCAGAAGCATTTTCTGGCGGTCGTCAAAAAGAAGACCTTTATTATGCCTGTAATACTGGTCAGAACCGTTCTCCCGAATGAACCAGAGACTATAATAGTTGGCATTCAGTTCTGTGATAAATGCCACCATTTCCTGGCTGTCCCCAAAAGCAGCTTCCATAAAGTCGAAGACGTTCTGAAGAGTAAGAGATATTTCGTCGGTTCGGTTTTCGTAGGCTTCGGTTTCGGATTCGAAGAGGACTTTCACAAACTCATAGTTCCTGTTTGACGATGGATCTTCCGATTCTGCTGCAGCACTTCTGCCTCCTGCCGGGCCTGAGTCGGATCCGGTTTTATCTGATCCGGCCGCTTCCAATCCGGACGCATTTTCAAAGAATGACACAACACGTTTCTGTATACGCTCCTGCTGTTTTGTAAGAAGCTCACTCTTTTTGTCCTTTTCAAGATCCGCCTCTGCTTTTTCCATGAGATTTTTTGCTGTGAGGCTGTCCTGATCTTCTCTGAAGTACACCATATAATCATACAGTTTCGTGAGGTAGGTATCGGTAAGACAGCATTCTGTAAAAAGCTCGCTGAGCTTTCCGTTGAGAAGGCTTACAATGCTCAAATGCTCGTCCAGAGAGGCTGTGCGGATCTTACCCAGAGTAATGGGATCCCACTTTCCTTTCAGGATGTCCTCCACTTTATAGTCCGTTCTGTACTTATAATAAAGAGCCAGATAGCCTGCAAAATCCTTCGCGATCATCCTGTGCTGAATGTACTGACTGACCACCTCACGGTCTACAGTTTTTCCAAGGATCTCATAAACCTGGATCAGACGTGAAAGATCCTCCCAGCCTCTGGCTGTGGCAAAGATCTTTCCGTCTACGGTATTCTCCACCCTGTAGAAATTTTTTCTGCGAAGCTCCAGATAGGAGATCACCGCCGGATGAATTCCCTGCTGATAGGCGTATTCCTTCCATACATCAAAGTCTGCCTCCACATCGATCTTCTTGATACGGTCCAGAGTGACCACATCGAATTCCCGGACGGATTTGTTATATTCTGGCGGGTTGCCTGCTGTGACGATTACCCAGCCTTCCGGCACCTTCTGGTTTCCGAAGGTTTTTCCCTGAAGGAACTGCAGCATCATCGGCGCTAGTGTTTCAGATACGCAGTTAATCTCATCAATGAACAGGATGCCTTCTTTCAGACCTGTTTTTTCCATTTTGTCGTAAACGGACGAAATGATTTCACTCATGGTATATTCCGTGACAGAAAATTCTTCCTCATCATAATTCTTTTTTACAATAAAAGGAAGTCCCACCGCACTCTGCCTGGTGTGGTGGGTAATGGTATAGGAAACAAGAGCAATCCCGCATTCCCTTGCTATCTGTTCCATAATCTGTGTCTTTCCGATTCCCGGAGGGCCCATAAGAAGGATCGGTCTCTGTCGGATCGCCGGGATCCGGTACTCACCGAATTCGTCCTTTGAAAGATATGCTTCTATGGAATCTCTGATCTCCTGCTTTGCTCGTTTTATGTTCATGGTATTCTCCTTTTCACGGCATATAAAAAACTGCCTGCAGGATCCTCCGCCTAAAACGGGTTGCCTTGCGCGACATCTACAAAAAATATGCCTGAATCCAATGATAAATCGAAAATTGAATTCAGGCAAGTTTTTCACTACTATATAACTAAGACTTCCCATACCCCAAATGGGCTTCGCACCTTAAAAATTCAATATTTCAGCTAACAAAATAGCAATTTATGCCATCGCAGTCCCTGGATGGAGTGCATTACGCAGATATTCTGGCAGTCTGGATTCAAAATCAGCAATAAGGGCAGAAAGCTGCTCGTCACTCAGCTTCAGGATTTCCTGAAGGCTCGCCATTAAGGCATCCATCAGGATGCCAAGTGATCTGCTGAAAGTAATATCTGCCATTTCATCAACGAGAAAAAAGAATAGCTCTCCCAGCGTTCTCTGGTCTTCGTTCTGCCGTTGTTCCGTTGCGAGTAGCATATATCTGGTAAACACAATTGCTACGTGAGCAGTTAGTGCATCATAAGATAAACTGTGACACTCTCCAATCAGGTTGAGCATGGACTTACAGGTTTTGAAGAAAACTTCAATCTGCCAGCGTTTTCCATAAATCCGAATGATTTCTTCTTCACTAAGAGATGTATCAGTGCAGATGAAAGCAAGCCAATCCTTACGATTAGCCTTATTTCGAACACATACGATTTTGGCAGGGATTGGATTTTCTTTTCCTACGATGACATCAACAGAAAGAAGATATTTGGATCTGCCACGACGCTTTTTGTTCTTAGAATAGATTTCCTTGATGTTAAGCTGCTCGTCATTGTAGGTATACTTGATCCGACTGCTTTTCTTGATCATGGCAATCACATCCATTCCTTTGCGCTTGATTGCCGTAATCTGAGCAGGATTAGAGAACCAG